>DATJOA010000120.1:0-13268 GCA_035507635.1 Candidatus Acidiferrales bacterium | reverse complement strand
CCGAAGTCGGTGGGGAGGCCGACCCGCGATAGAGATATCCCAAGGCCACGCCCAGCACCAGGCAGAATGCGGCGAGTAAGTACGCCTGCAGCCCGGTCCATGCCGTAGACCCCGAGTTAGTAATTGATTGCGACAGCTCTTTCTTTGTCTTTGCTTCGCTCATTGTCCTGTTTCTCCGATCTGGTGCCGGCAAGCGCCGTGTTAGGCGACCCCAGGTGGAACAACCGCCGGACCACTGCGGTCATGTGCGCCTGTTCCTCCTTCTCTGGAACTTCCTTGAGCTCGCGAGCCAGGGAGCTGGCAATCTTCTGTATGACTTGAGCTGTGATTGCGTGTAACGACTGATCCTGCTCCCGGGTAAAGGGCCCGCGCTCGGCGATAAAGGACTCCAGTTCTTGCCGGCAAATCTCTTCCAGCCGCTGCCTCAGAGCAATAATCGTCGGCAACGAGCTTTCTGTCTTCAATTTGCCGCGAAACGCCCGGGCATCGGCGGTCACAATCTTCTCCGCCGCCGCCAGTTCTTTCGCTTGTTCGGCCGCGTCGCCGCGAACTGTGCGCTCAAGCGTTTCAACGTCGTACAGCAGAATTCCATCTACGCCGCGGACATCCGGGTCGACATCCCTCGGCATTCCAAGGTCGAGGATCACCAGAGCGACGCGGTTTCTTTCGGCCGCGATTCTCTCGGCTTCTTCGCGAGTCAGAATCACGTGGGGGCATCCAGTCGCGCTGATCACGACATCGGCGTCCAGCATGCGTTTCCACCGGTCTCCCAGCCTGGCAGGCGTGCCTCCCAACTTTTCCGCCAATTCCGCGGCGCGCAGTGGAGACTGATCGATCACGATGACCGACCTCGCGCCGTCCCCGATCATGAGGCGCGCCGAGAGTTCGCTCATCTCTCCCGCGCCCAGCAACAATACCCGCCGCCCCTCGAGATCTCCGAAGATCCGCCGCGAAAGTTCGAACACCGCCACCGGGATCGGAACCGTCAGCTGATGGAGTGCCGTCTCGTCCCGCACTCTCTGCGCGACGTGCAGCGCAGCATCCAGAGTTGCATCGAGGAATGGGCCGGACGCGCCCACCGTCTGCGCTTGCTCACCGGCGGCCTTTAACAGCGCGCCAACCTGCGATTCGCCCAGTACCAGCGAATCCAGCCCAGAGGCCACGCGGAAGATGTGAGTGAGTGCCGCATCATCCAGCAAGCGGTAGAAGTGTTGCCACTCGGTGAGCCGCAGGCCATGCTCCGATCCCAGAAACTGAAGGAGCGAATTCGCCGCCAAGGTCGGCTCGCTGGCCCACACGAGGAACTCGGTCCGGCGGCTGGTGGAGACGACGATGATCTCTTCGATGCCCTCCGCGCTGCTGAGTCGCCGGAGGATCTCATAGCGCCGGTTCTCGCTCACCCAGAACCGCTCCCGCATCGCCAGCGGCGCGGTGTGATGATTCACTCCGATCACCATCAATGTGGGTTCCACAACGAATCCCTCGGACGCAAGTTGCAATGTTAGAAGCGCACGGCGAGTGCCAAATTGATCTGCTGCGTTACGGGATTATTTATCGTATTTTCATCAACTTGCGCGATGAGATATTTCTTAGCACGCTGTTCAAATTCGCAACAGTGCGGCATATCACGCGGAATCGCGAGTCTTTTCACACCATGCAGCTGTCTTTCCTCGAACTTGGAACGCTGCCATGATCACGGCGGCGCGTGACTGCGATCACAGACCACCTGCCGGAGTTTCGGCGAAACTGCCAGACGGTTAGTAAGTTCTTATCGCGTCTTGAGCCTTGTCTGCGCTGTTCGCATGCTTCCGCGCAGGGTGGCCGCAAGACTTAATAGCTGTGAAAGGAAACGCACTCGTGAAAACTACGAAGCTTGTGCTGTTGATTCTGATGATCGCGCTGGCACTGTTCCTTATCTTGCCCAACCTTTCCTGGGCCGGTGACGATGGTGCCGCTCTCTACAAGTCCAAATGCGCCGCGTGCCACGGCGCCGACCTCGCCGGGAAGCCCGCTGTCAAAGCTCCCAGCCTGGTAAGTGAAAACTGCAAGAAGGCTTCGGATGAGGAATTGACCGATGCGATCGCGAACGGCGGCAAGGACAAGAAGCCTTCGCACTCGTTTGCGGCGAAGGGCTTGAGTCCCGACCAGATCAAGATGGTCGTTTCCTACATCCGGCAGGCGCAGAAGTAAGAGCAATCTACGCAGGATTGCTGTTCCGACAGTGCGGACCGCGCCGCTTCACCCGGCTGGCGCGTTAGAGATGAGGGTGAGTCATCCGCTCACCGGTAGGTTCTGGCGATACGCCGGACGGCCGGATCGCCCCTCGTTCGCCACCCCAACGGAACAGCCAGCCCGGGTCTCGGTGCTCACCCCCAGACCCGGGCATTCGTTTGGCTGGAATTCGCTACTCGCTATCTATTTGCTTGCCACGGATTGGGCATCACCCAGCGGAACGCCGAGCGTGCCGGCCGTTCCCGAACTCACGTCGTAAACGCCGGTCCGCAGATAGACATAAGCTTTTGGCACGTCGATCTCCTTGTGAATCTGCAAGCCCACTTTTTGCAGATTCGCGTACACATCGGGCCGGACCTTATAGTCTCCGTTGCTGACGACGAAGTTCAGCGGCTTACCCTCGCGGTCATAGGCGATGAGCGCGACCTCAAACTGCCCGTGCCGCGAACCGTCGGCCGAGGGTTGAAAGTGGAGATCGCGCGTCGCAATCGCGAAGTCGACCCCATAGCGCGTGATCGGACCCTTCAAATCCGGATTCGTACCGGCCCGCGGAGAAGCGGGCGTCGGCTGTGGATTCGAAGGCTGCACCAGCACCTTGTAGAGGATTCCCGTGTATTCCGGAAGATTCCGTGCCATTAACGCGAGAAGCGGATCGGAATTCTGCGTCTTCCCCGCTCCGAGCGCGGTTTCCAAATCGTCGGCGTAATATCCACGGCGATACGCGAGCGAATACTTGCCCTTCGCCAGCTTTACCCGAATGTTACGGAATTTCCCATCCATCTTCGCATCCGTCGGATCGTAGGTGATGGAGTAATACCGCGTGCCATTACTTACGACGCGAGCCAGGGCATCGCTGAGCCCGTTGGTGTTGTAGAAAGCATGCCCACCGGTATCTTTGGCCAGTTCCTCCATCGCACGATGATTCAAATCGCGGGTAAGATTGTCGCGCCCCAGTTGCTTCACCTGATCCCGCGACATGAGTGAGGGCCGCTTTTCGGCAATCTCGCTCGCGTTCGCCTGGAAAACCGCATCGGGCATCAATCCCTCAGCGGCAATCGGATACACCGCCATCCGGCTCGCCGCCATCAGATCGGCAGTCTGCCGCTCGTCCTCCTGAAAGCTCGATGCAATCGTGAACGGATCCGGAATATCAGGATCCGGAAACACGTTCACCGGAAATGATCCCGAGAACCAAACCAGATTTTTTCGTCCTGGAACGTTTGCGAGATATCGGGCCAGCTGTTGCATCGCGTCGAGCGTGATTCCGATGCGCAATTCGGTCTGGACCAACGACGTGTCGGCCAGAAATTGCTTTGCGGCATAGATCGGATTGACGGCTGCGTCCGCGAGCGTCTTCGGCGGCGCTCCCTGTGAATTCTCTTCCAAGAAATCGACGAAGTGCTGGTTCGCATCGTTCTCGGCGTCCGAGGCGAGGAGAGGCGACGATTGAGTGCCCGCGTTTTTCGTCTTGAGTGCAGCCAGCACTTGCTTCGAATCTGTGGTTACGCCTTGCAGCATGCGCAAGCGCGAGGCGAGCGTGAAGATCGCGACCCGCGTCCCCGGCGGAATTGTCTGCAAGTATTTGAGCATCTGCGCATGCACGTAGACTTGATCGCGGGAGGGCGTGTTCAATGCGTCGAGCAAGAGGACGTTGACCGCATCGGCGGCCTCGAGCACGGGAAAGTTCGTATAAACATGCTCGGGCATTGGCGGCAACGTGACCTCGGTCGGAGCCGCGCCGTAATGCTCCTCGAACGTCATGATCGTCTGCGGCTTGCCGTCTTCCTCGATCTGGAAATCTTCTTTGCGCAAGCCCGTGACCGCGTCGCCCTTGTCGTTAGTGACCACGACGTCAACGAGCACGCGCTGTACCTTGGTCTTGATCGTCGGCAAGCTCTGGGAAGACGTTTGCGCCGTGGCCACTGGAGATGACACGCCACTCCACGGAATTAACAGGAAGCAGAGAAAGCAGAAACGCAAAAACATGAAGGACCCGCTTATGAGGAACGAAGGTACCACCTCAAGCGGCGGTTCAGCAAACGGCGGGCCAACCAGCGTCATTCTGAGCGAAGCGAAAGACCTTTAGCGCGAGGACCGAAGAGCTCTTTTCATCGACTCCGAAGTGTTGGTCCCCGGCAAAGGCATTGCGACATCTGCGGGATCCATCCGGCACTGGGCTCCGCCGAACGAGCACTTGTTGGTTAGTCCGGAAAAGAAAACGGCCATCATCGACAACATCAGAAGAGCGTTTGAGTTCAGAAACGAGCCTGTCGAAGTTTTATAGACCAGCCTGACGATTTCGTCAGACCTCGGGGGACGGATGACTGACAACCGCCGTTTCCCCTAACTCCTCTACTTTCCATCACAAAACCGTGTGATTTGAATCACAGCCTTTTCCCACCCCCGAAAGTAACCTGAACTTGCCTGTGGGAGTTCTTTCATAGCTGCCGTTAGGGGGAAATCATGGTGGTTGCTGGCACTACTCCAAACATGAGCCGCATGATGGCTCGGGACTTTTCCAAAAATCCCATGCTGGTTTACTGGGAGATGACCCAGGCTTGCGGTCTCGCCTGCAAGCACTGTCGCGCCGAGGCCATGCCGAATGCGAATCCGTTCGAACTCAATACCGACGACAGCAAGCGCTTCCTGCGCCAACTGGTCGATTTCGGCGATCCGCTGCCGCATCTCATCCTTACCGGAGGCGATCCGCTGAGCCGCCGTGACATCTACGAACTGATCGATTACGCCAACGGGCTCGGGCTCGAAGTCTCGATCACGCCCAGCGCCACACCCGAGCTGACCAATGATGCCATCACGAAACTGAAGGAGCACGGAATCCAGAGCCTCGGCCTGAGCCTCGACGGATCCTGCGCCGCAAAGCATGACGCGATCCGCGCTGTGCCGGGAACGTTCGACCGCACCATCGAAGCCGCGCGCCATTGCGGGCACCTCGGACTCCCGATCCAGGTCAACACTCTCGTCGCCGAAGAAACGGCGGACGATCTGCCGGCGATTTACGAATTGCTCCGGACCAAATTTCCCGTGATGCGCTGGAGCCTGTTCATGCTGATCTCGGTCGGACGCGGCAAGGCGCTGAACGAAGTGTCGCCCGAAGAAGGCGAGCGGATTATGCGCTGGGTCTTCGAGCTCTCGCAGCATTCGCCATTCGCGGTGAAGACGACGGAGGCGCCGTCGTACCGGCGCATCGCCATCGAGACGATGCGCACATCCGGAATCGCGAAGCCGGAGATGAAGTCGAGCTCCGTTTATCAGGGATTCCAGATCCGCGATGGTCACGGCATCGTCTTCGTGTCGAATCTTGGCGAGATTTATCCTTCGGGATTCCTGCCGCTGCACTGCGGGAACGTACGCAAGGATTCACTGGTGGAGATCTACCGCAGCTCGGAAGTCTTCCGCGGACTGCACTCGCCCGATCAATTTCACGGCAAGTGCGGAGGATGCGAGTACGCCCACATCTGCGGAGGATCGCGCGCCCGCGCCTTCGCCTATACCGGCGACCCGCTGGGAACCGATCCGTTCTGCCCCTACGAACCGGGAACAGATCAGCACGCGAGAGCATGATGCGTTAGTTTCGATTGATCTGTCCGGAATAAACGCTGATTAAGTGTAGAGCGGGATCGGTTGCACGACGCGTGTAATGGTTCCGCTTGGGCTGGGCTGATCAGGCTTCAGTCCGCACCGCATCGAACCGAAAAGCCCGAGCAATTGTCCCAGCATGACGTCGAGCACCGCCCGGTGCTGATCGTCGAAGTCGGACGGCAAAGCTAGATTCAGGGCATAATCTGCGAGACCGGAGACATCACTGCGGTCCTGGGCAGTCACGATCATCTTCACGCGTCCCAGCCGTTTGCGATCCATTTCCCGCAGCAAGTCAAGCTCGTAGCCGCGACGCCGCGGCTCGCTCGACAGAAATGCCGTAAACGCCGTGTCGCCGTTTACACTCGACATGGGACCATGCCGCAACCCAAGCGGCGTTTCCGCCAGCGTCGTGATCTTACCCGCCGTCAGCTCGACGACTTTCAACGTGCATTCGTCGGCCACGGCGCGCAAAACTCCCGAACCGACGAAACAGGCGCGAGTGCATCCGAGACTGGTAACTTCGAAGGCCGCTTCGGACGCCGTGGCGAGGAAATCTTTGCCCGCGCGCGCCATCTCGGCGACAACAAGTTCGAATGGATCAAGTTCATCGAGGTGAGCCACGCACTGCCCGGCCAGAACCATGTTGGTGAAGGAACTGGTCATCGCCAAGCCGCGATCGTTCACCGATTCATCGAGCACCAGCGCGAATGCACGGTCGGCATGGGATGCGCAGAGTTGCGCCATCTTCCCGTTCTCGTTGCAGGTCACAATCAGGTGGCGGATTTCGGGATTGCGCTCGAGCGCACGCTCGAGCAGAGCAACGCCCTCGGGGCTGTCTCCGGAGCGCGAGAAGGAAATCCAGAAATACTCTCGTCCCGCGCGATGAAAGTCGTCGAAATCGGTGAGCAGGCTGGTGCTGGGAAGGGGCAAAACATCACAATTCCAACGCCGCCGTAGCAGCGGGGCGAGTGCGCGGCCGGTGTAGTCAGAAGTACCGGCGCCAACGAGATAAACCGTGGGCGAGGACAGGCTGCCGCGGCCAATGCCGGCGCGGCGAAGCACGTCGGTCAACTGGGACCGCTGGTCGCGGCACAAGCAATAGGTGGTGCTCCACGTGTCCGGCTGCTGCCAGATTTCACGCGGAGTGTGGACCAACCCCCGTTCCGTCTTTTCGTGTTCCGGCAACTGCAACAGCGCGCGCAGCGGATTTCCCAAAGTCAGACCCTCCCGGCGAGGACAAAATAGTCTATTACAACGTTTGCCAGTTGAAAAGGTTTCGAAATAAAAAGAAAGGTGCTTCGGAAGGAAACGTAGCAGCCTCTCGGAGGCGGACATGGCGAACGCGGGGGGCGCAGCCGAACCGTTCAAGTGGCTCCAGAACGTGGTCATCGTAGTGACGCTCCCAACCCAAAAGAAAGTTGAGCGGGATTTCTACTTATCGCACAGCAGTAACTGCCTTTTAGATATTGCGTAATTCGCCTCCGATACTTACCTCGTAATACAATCCAAGTGGCCATTCGGAGGGAGTATGCGCGCCGCTGTTCCCCGGATTGTTTTCCTCGCTCTCCTCGCTGTCATCGCCACCGGCTGCGGACAAAATAGGAACAACGTAACAACCCCTCCCTCGGGTCCATCAGCCAAATGTGTCCCTGCGACTCGTCCTACATTTGCCTATGTGCTGAGTGACAGCGATGCGACGATCTCGATGTACACGGCAGACTCGTGCACGGGCGCTCTGACACCGACGAATCCGGCGACGATCCCGACGGGTGTCAACAACGGATTCAATGCCGAGTCGCTGGCGATCGATTCGACGGGCAAGTTCCTCTATGTGGCCAACCTGGGCTCAAATGCGACCGACGCCGCAACCATCTCGATGTTCACCATTGATCCTGGAACAGGCCTGTTGACGGCGACGAGTCCGTCGCAGGTTCCGACTGGGTATTTCCCCCAGGGAATCGCCGCATCCGGAAACTTTGTCTATACCGCGAACAGCGATGACAATTCGGTTTCTATGTTCACGATCAACACGAGTAGCGGCTTATTGAGTCCCCTATCGCCGTCGGAAACGCTTGTACCGCCCGTGTGCATGTCATGTTCTTCGGAGTCGAGCCCGGATTTTGTGACCGTTGGGCCGACAGGTCAGTTTCTCTACGTAACCGACCAGGACAACGGCTCCATTTCAACGTTCTCGATCAATTCTCAGACCGGCGCCTTAACTCCGACAAACCCACCGGGCGTCAATAGCGGCGTGGACCCGTGGAAAGTCGTTCTCGATCCCGCGGGTAAATTTGCCTATGTTCCGGATCGGGATTCGGGCTTTGTCTGGATGTTCACCGTTGATCCGACCAATGGAACTTTGACGCCGAACCCCGCGGTTGAAGTTTCTGCCGGAAACCAGCCTGCCTACATGGCCGTGCACCCTTCCGGAAAGTTTGCCTACGTGGTGAATCGCATAGATGGGACGGTCTCGATGTATAGCATCACCGGGACCGACGGCACTCTAGTTTCCACAGGAACAGTTCCGGCGGGCTCTGGGGCTTATCCCATCGCGTTGAATGCAGCAGGTACGTTTGCTTATGTGGCGAATCAGAATGATGGCACTGTGTCCATCTACAGCATCAACTCGAACGGAATCCTCACGTTTGAGAGGACAGCAGAGACCGGGAATAATCCTACGTCCATCGCGCTCGTGAATTGATCCACGAATAGCGCAGAAAACATTTCCTACGGGTGCCGGGGTGCGGAAGGATTCCAGACTGATTTCTTACCTCGCAACTTCCGCTTTCTTACTTCCACCCTCCGCTCCATATCCACAGCTTTTTTTATTCGGATGCCGGGCGAGTTGTGATGGGCTCAAACCAGAACGCTCCGCCGAAAGGGCTGTGACTCGCAAAGTCTGGAACAGGCGGTAAGTAGCCGCTGGGAACGTTCGAAGCTTCTTTCATCCATAGCGGAGTGTAGGCAATGCGTTGCCCCATGTCAGACCAGTGACACAGTAGCCTGCCCGAATCAACTTGCCAGCTTCGGTCCATGGCGGTCCTCCAAAACTATGCTGTTTTCAGGAGTCTCGTTCCGGTTGCAATCGGCGCTGGACGGGCCGAAATGGGTTTCGCTTTCGCCAGCTTTACAAGCAATCTCTCAATCTTGCGCTGTTCGCAAAGGCGGGGATCGCTGGTTTTCATAGTCCTATTCTCTCACTTCAGCTATTGGTTTACCAACGCGATTGCCGCCGTGTTGACAGGTGTTTAAATGTCTTTTTGGCGTGATTTCGAAAACCAGAATTCCACCGAAAGCAACTAAACTGCTCCACAGGTGTTTTTTGACTCTATAAGGAGAAACAACATGAACCGTTCGCATCCCCTGAGTTCGCTGGTGCTGGTGGGCGCGATATGTCTTTCAGTAGCGGGACTCGCTTGTGAACATCACTATTACCGGGCTTACGATCCGTACTACACGGACTACCACGTGTGGACTCCCGATGAGCAAGCTTACTATCAACGCTGGGCGAATGAGACGCATCACGACCCGCACCGGGATTTTCGCAAGATTTCTAAGGAAGATCAGAAAGAATATTGGACGTGGCGTCACAACCATGGCGACCACGATCACGACCACGATCATCACTAGAGATGGGGCCGGGCTCTCAGGCTAGCGCTTCGAGAGCCTGGTCGGTTGTGGTGAGTTTCGCGCCGAGACGCTGCCATTCGGCGATCGCCTTCTCGCCTTCTTCCGGCTTTAGAGTTTCAATTGCATCCTGGACCACGGTGACGCGGCGTCCGCGCTCGAGCAGGCCCTTCACGGCAAATCCTACGCAGTATTCGGTGACGACGCCAAAGACCACGAACTCGGCGTGGTCTCCCAACTTTCGCACGAGTTCGTCGGCATGGCGGCTCTCGAAAATACTGAGAGTCTGTTTTTCGAGGAGGATCTGCTGATACCTCGAGAGATGGTCGGGAATCTTTGCTTCCGGCTCGTTTGGAACGCGCACAACGTTTTCGGTGAGTGCTTCGGGGACGAGTTCTGCGCCGGCAGTTCCCTTCACGCAATGCGGCGGGAATGTTTTGAACTCGGGATCGTTCGGAGTGTGGAAGTCTCCGGTGGATACAAGAAAAACACGGTTCTGGCGCGCGGCATCGGTCAGGCGGCGGATGTTAGGTAGAAGTCTTTCCGCTCCGGGGACATAGAGATTTCCTCCCGGCAAAACGAAGTCGCGTTGCACATCAACCTCCCAGAAAATGTAGTCGCGAGAAATCATTCGTCTCCTAGACAGCGCCCGAAGGCGCGTTTATCCGTCACTTCGCGCGATGCACAAATGCATGCCCGTGGCCCTTGCAACGCACCATGCCAGACTCCCCGGGTTGGGAAAATATTTGAGGCTATTCTACTGCTTGGGGATTTAGTAATTGGGTAATTTTGTAATTTGGTAATTGAAAAACTCCTCCGTTCGGGAGGCTTTTAGATTGCCCGATTACCAAATTGCGCAATTACAAAACGTCATTTTCCCCAGTGGGTGGTTGCGAATTTTCCGGGATCGAACGCGCCTGGATCGAGCTTCGGGTTGGCAACGATGTCGGAGTAGTCCTCAGTGAACACTCTCTCTCCCTCCGAATAGACTTCGACTCCGGCGGCGATCCATGCGCCTGCAAGCCGCTGGTAATGGATGAACCGGATATCGTTTATCCTGCCGGGATCGCTATGAGCGGGCTCGATATCGCGCACGAACAACAGCGTTTTCTTTTCCACCCAGAATTGCTTCGATTTCAGATCTCCTTTATCGGCGCCAACGACGTAGGCGGGCTTGCCGTCCCAGTCCTCTTCATGAATCTTTGAGAGATCGTAGCCTTCTCCCTTCACGACCTGGATCGTGGTTGCGGGATCCTGCCGGTAGACGTCGAATCCCAGGACGAGCAGCATGTTCACGGAGTGGCGCGTGACCGTGACTTTGCTGTCCTTGATGATGTTGACGTCGCCGTTGACGAGCACGTATCCGTTGCCTTCGGACGCCGGACCAATGTCGATGCGGAGTTTGCCGGGAACCGATGCGGCCTCGTACCACGTCTCTGCCGAACTGGTGCCGTCCGGCTTGTAGGTTGTGCTTTTCTGCGTGAACGTGACGGTCTGGTACCAGGTGGACTGATAGCGGTTATGCATGGCGCGGAGCAGGTCTTCGCCATTGGCAGTCTTCTGAGCGTGCGCGGCGTTCGCGGCAAAGAACAGCAGAGCAGAGAGCAGAACGTGTCTCATCGGTGGTTTTCCTCAAGGGAACGAAACGTTAGACGTTTGAGGATGATAAACGACTACAGAGGCGGGATAGAATTCAAAGCTAGTTTTATTGGGGGATTCGGCACCTATGACAGACTGGTTTGCGCGTCCCATCCTGCACGTGAAGGATGTCGATGCGTCGCTCCGTTTTTATGTTGACCAGCTCGGCTTCGCGAGTCCTTGGCGCTACGAGGAGGGTGGCAAGGTTTTCGTTGCGCAGGTGGACCGGCAGGGCTGCGCGTTCATCCTGGCGGATACGTGGCCGGAGAAGATTGGCAAAACAGTGATGTTCATTTCCCTCAACGTGGAGCCGCCAACGCCCGAGGCCCTGGCCATCGCGCTGGATGCGTTGCGCGCGGAACTCGAGGCCAAAGGTGTTGCGGTTAAGGACGGCAGATGGGGATACCGGCTGCTGGTGGTTGACGATCCCGACGGCAATCAGCTCTTGTTCAACTATGCGGCCGACAATGCTTCCGGCAAGAGTGGTCGAGAGCGGGCATAGCCGTTTCGCGGTGCCGTTGAAGATTCGGATTATTGCCTTTTTGCCAGTTCGAGATATTCGCGGATCTCGCGTTCCCAGGTCTCCATCTTCGCGGAGTACGCTCTTTCGGAGAAGGAATCGAGCAGAGAATGCCCGTGCTCGGCAAAGGCGGTAACAGTGAACGCGGCGTTTACGTAACAGCGCTCGGGACCGGCCGGATCGACTTTGACCACGATGCGCGCGGCATGCGATGCCGGCGCCACCCGGACATATTCCGCCCGATGCGACTTCCAATCGGCATCGACAATTGTCCAGATGGCGTCACCATCACCGGTTCCCTGCCGGAAGACTGTGTCGGGCCGAAATTCGATCGTATCGGGAAAGATCGGAGCGGGATTCCAATCTTTGATCCAGAGACGCTCGCCCTCGGGACTGAATAGCGGAAACGCCGTGTCCGCATTGCAAGGCAGTTCGAAGCCGCCGTCGCGCTTTACCTGCTGAACCGCTACTTGCGCAGAAATCTCTACTGCGTTCATAAGTCCTCCGACATCTTGCTCCGCGCGGCAGAAAACGACGCGGCTTTGAAGTTCTAACTTCTACCCACCGCAAGCGCAAATGCGGCGGCCGAATATATGACGAGATTGCCGACGTTATACAACCCGTGCAGCAAGTGAATCAGGATCGCCATCACGAAAACGGCCAGCAGAAGCCACGCGCCTCGAATTGCGGTCTTCGGGATCAGAAGAAGGATGCTGCCGAAGATTTCGCCGAAGCCAACAATCATCCGCACGAGATTCGGCATGTGTGTGCGGGCGAAATCGTGGGCGGCGCTGGGCAACACAAACAGCACCGCCTCGATCAGGATGACGATCCCTAACGCCCATTGCAGGACGGTCCACCCGAGTTTTGCCTGGGAACTGCTCATGCGATTCTCCTCTGCCGTATGGTGAACGACTTAGCTTCTTGACCGTCGCGACTTTGCCTTGATTTCTTTCAGCCGGTGGCTGGCGCTCGAGTCGAGATCGAGTCCGTAGAACTTTTTCAATTCGCGAATGCGCTCGAGCGACTCGGCGCTGAAGGGCGTTTTGCCGTCGAAGGCATGGAGCACGATGCCTTCCAGAACATCGCCCAGCGTCATGTCGTGGTATTCGGCGAAACCCTTCAGTACCTTCAGGATTCGCTTCTCGATGCGAACGCCGGTCTGCACGCGCTCGATTTCCAGCCTTGGGTCGTCTGTCATGTGTACCAATGTACCATGTTACCTAGGTAGTAGAAACAAAAATGTGGAGCTCGGGTGCCGGGCAGCTCGCACCGGCGGGAAATCCATACAGGAAAAGCGCATAATGCGGCGAACAGATTTTCGGGGGCTCGAGATGAAAAACTTTGTGCTGGGGATTGTTGTAACTCTGATTGCTTTTTCGGTCGGCGGCTGGCTATGTCTGAAGCTGGGATATCCCGACCTGCGGGCGAGCGCTCCGCCATCGTGGCTTGAATCTCAGCTCGCCACAAGTGCCGTGAACGCCTCGGCCGCACGACACGCGCCTTCGCAACCGAACCCGATTCAGCCCACGGAGGCTAACCTGCTCGATGGAGGCCGCCTCTATCGCGACAAGTGCGCCGACTGCCACGGACGTCCAGATAATCCCAGGAGCGATTACGGGGCATCGTTCAATCCGCGGGCGCCGCAGTT
>DATJOA010000119.1:0-16025 GCA_035507635.1 Candidatus Acidiferrales bacterium | reverse complement strand
CGCTTTGCTATAGACCCTTGCTTGCCCTCCGTCTCAACCTTGCGGTCAAGATGGTGACTTCGCTCGAGCCCCGGACGCCGCACCAACCGGAAAAACTTAAGAAGTTGTCAAAGAACGAGTATGTTTTTACTCCTTCTATTTCTTCAGTCAACGAAAAATACGCGTTTGTAAGTACATGCTTTTTCAATCGAGTGCACGCCGTTCACAGGCACCTGACCGGAATTGGTGCAACGGGCTTGATCACTTTCCGGAAAAGGCTTGCCCGATGCGGGTTTCCCCCGAATACAGCGTGGGAGTTCGATCGGGATGTTCGCTATGCGTCGCCCGAAATGACTGTGAAAATCGCGCAAGGACCGCGCTGGATGCGGGATTTCACAGTCCTCTATGGAGAGAGCCGGGGCAAGGCTAGGGCGCAACCAGTGCTAGAGCCGGCGTGCCCTGAATCTTCAAAGTACGAAGGACCTGCATTCTTGCGGTGTCAATGATGGCGATGCTGTGTTTCTGCGGACTCAGAGCGTAGAGGAGCTTGCCGTCATTTCCCATGATGGCGCTCCAACAGGGCATCTTGGTCTTGATCGTGCCGAGTTTGCGCCACGTTTGAGTATCGAGGACGCGAAGTTCGTAAACAGCGGAATTGCTGGGGCGAATATTCGGCGGTCGGCCGTAATCGAGATAAAACCGCTTGTCATATTTCTGGTCGTGTTCACGGTTGTATCCGAGAAAAATCCTGCTTCCATCGGGCGAGGTCGGCCAGGTCGCAGGCGGAACGCGATAGGGTGCGTCGGGGTGCGCCGCGGTCATTTGAAATTCCTCCGTGACAGCATTCATTTCAACGACCCCACCATTCCCCGCCACAATCGCGATCTTATCGGAGCCGGGCACTCTGATCGCGGTGGCCGCACCTTCTCTTCTCTCCCATGGCAGCACGACGTCAAAGTTCTGAAGAGTGCGGGAATCGGGGTCCACCCGAATGAGGCGTACGCGGTTGGTTCTGGGACACAAAACATCGAAATGGTCCGCGGCCGGCATATCGATAAACCGAACGGGACCGCAGTTGCCCAAATGCACGACTCCGGGGAGGAATTCTTCCGCGCGCGTGTCGAATGAGGCGAACATGAAGGACTCTGGTTGATCGGGATTGGGCGTCTCGATCAGGATCCGCAGGACTGCGCCATCGCGCGAAAGCGCCATGGTGGAAAAAGCGGGCATCCCCTTGTCGACGGCGCGATTGTTGACCACGCCGCTCTTGAGGATGGTCCCCTGGGCGGTATCGATCACTGCCAGTTCGCTGGCGTCGCCGTCGGTCACCGATGTGACATAAAGACGGCTCCCGTCGGGAGCAAGGGCGAAATCTGGAAAGTCACCGGTCTTGATGCTCCCGGCGGTCTTGCCACTTTCTGGATCAATCAGGAGGATGCGGCCGCCTGATCCTGCCACAGGCGTGGGATCGAGAACGTAGAGCCACCCTCTTTCAGGCTTCGTCCAATTCTCGACATCAATGTTGGCATTTGCCGGCGGTGGCGTCGTGGCGCGAATTGACTCTTGAGCGCGGAGAGATGGCGTAGCGCAGGAAAGCAGAAGAAAAACAATCGAGAGGGAAGATCCTAGATTTCTCATGCCTCACCTCAGGTTTCCGTCCGAAGCCAGGCCCAAATACCAGGAAAGTCATTTCCGTCAAGCATCTTAACCCGGCGAGCCACCCGAAGTCGCAGAGGCAAGATGCCTTTTGCTTTACAATAACATATTACTTATATAAAGTAATACTTATCTATGATGGACCTGAACTCCGCATTTGCCGCTCTCGCGGACCCAATTCGACGCGGGATCCTATCTCGACTGGCTCTTGGGGAGGCAACCGTTAAGGAACTAGCGAAGCCATTCGACGTGACGCAGCCCGCGATCTCGCAGCACCTGAAGGTGCTGGAAGAGGCAGGGCTGATCGTGCAGCGCATCGACGGGACGAAGCGTCCGCGCCGGCTTTCGAAGGAAGGTATCGATGCGATGGACCACTGGCTGGCGATGCTGCGCAAAGCTCTGGAAAAGAATTACGAACGACTCGATGAGGTTCTGGCCGCGATGGACTCAAATTCGAAGGGGAAAAAGAGATGAACACAATGACTCCACTGACACTGAAAACCGAAGGCGATACACATATCGTGGTAACCCGGCATTTTGCCGCATCACCGGAAGCTGTGTACCGCGCGCATACTGATCCGAAGCTGCTGCAGAAGTGGCTGCTTGGGCCGGAAGGCTGGACCATGCCGGTCTGCATTAATGACGCGCGGCCCGGAGGCAAGTTTCGCTACGAGTGGGCTCATCCGAAGAAGCCGGGATTCTATATCACCGGCGAATTTATCGAGGTGGTTCCTTGCAGCAAGATTGTTCACGTCGAGCGCATGTACTTGCCAGATCCGACACCCGAAAATCACGTCGAAACGCGGTTCGAGCCAGATGGCAACGGCACGCTGATGACGATGCGCATGACGCTTCCGGACAGCAAAACGCGAGCTATGATGCTCGCCAGCGGCATGGATAAGGGTATGGAAGCGAGTTATGCCCGGCTGGAAACGATGCTGTGATCGGATTTCAGGGTCGGCGTTAGCATCGGAAACATAGGACCCCTCCACGCGCCGAGGGATCGGCATTTGCCGATTCCCCGGCTTGGCCGGGATGACAGAACGGCTAAAGGTCGGCGCGCTTTTTCGCGGGAGAGTGAGCGCTCTTTCCTGCGCCGCGTTTTCCTTTGCCGGTACCGACTAGATCGGCGATGGTCGTATTTTCGAGAATCTTGGCTGCGGCGTCTCTCACGGCAAGAAATACTTCATACAATGCCCGATGATCGGCGTCTTTCGCAATCAGACTGCGCAGCTGCTCGGCATCGCCCATTGGAGCCAGAGGGCCATCGACCAGGCGGATGATGTCGCTCAAGGGAATCTCAGACGGTTCCCGGCGAAGCTGATATCCGCCTCGGGCGCCACGCACACTGTCAACGATGCGGGCGTTTTTGAGCTCGAGAAGAATGAGTTCGAGAAACTTCTCGGGCAAATCGCTCTCTGCGGCGATCTCGCGTATCTTGATCGCTCCCTGCTCGTGTTTGCGCGCGAGGGTCATCATCGCCTGCAGAGCGTAAAGACCTTTTTGCGAAATCTTCAATCCGCTTTCCTCCGGCCCCGCCCTGCATTGTCTCCGATTTCCTTGTTTCTGCATAGACAAAGCAGGGATCGGGTCAGAGCTATGGGCCTGGGTCAGGGGCTAGGGAATCGCGGGTGATTCCCGGGAGCAGCTTTGCGAGGGCGAGAGCGGGATCAGGCTCGTGACACAGCCGAGAAATAGCAGAAAGTCAGAATGCGGAAAGAGTTACCGACGAGTAACAACGATTTACAGCCACTGCTTCTGGTGCCATCGAAGGGACTCGAACCCCCACACCGTTGCCGGTACATGGACCTGAACCATGCGCGTCTGCCAATTCCGCCACGATGGCAAGTAGACTTCAGCCGCGGCCGGCGGGAACGCCGCCGCATCAGGAAGACCTGCACTCATATTCTACAGTCCTCGGGCAGACTGTCAAACACGCGGTCACGTTCCTGCCCGCTGCCGGGGGGTACAATCGCACTGATCACATAAGAGATTGAGATGTTGCGGATTTCTATCCTCTTCAGTTGGCTGATCGCCTGCGCGGGATTGGTCGTTTCAGCCGCGGCACAAACGGGCTCGGCGGATGCCGACGCGGAACAAATCACGCCTCTATTGAACACTCGTGCTCCTGACGTATTGAAGTGCGGGATCGTTCCGTCGACGCCCGAACTCGACTTCGATTTTCGTTTTGTCACGGGCTACTTCATGCACTGCCGCTTGAGCCTGTTCGAGGGCAGGAAATCTACAGTTAACTCGTATTTAAGAGTGACGCCCAAAGGCAAATCACCGATCCTACTTTCGTTCACGTATCACCTCCCGGAGATTCCCGCAGACATGTTGCGCTCCGCGGGAGGAGACTTGAGAAAACTAAAGAATGAAATTGGAATGAGTGGAGCGTTTTGGGTGGGGCCCGGCGAATACTCGGTGCAGATTCTTGTTCAGGACGACCGCGGTCGCTCCTACCGTAAAACCTGGAAACTGCGCACGAGAACGAAACGATCGGAGCGGGATGAACGACTCGCGATTCAACCGCTTGCAGTGGAGTCAATCAACGAACGTTCCTGGGATATCACCAGTTCGCAAGAAAGGGGACGCCTCAGGCTCACCATCCTGCTCGACGCCGCGCCGATTAATCCGCATGAGTCGCGGCTTCATGCGTGGGATCGCGCATTTCTGCTGGAATGTCTCTATTCCCTGCTGCGGCAAACGCCACACAGTTCAGCGAGGCTCATCGCGTTTAACCTGGAGCAGCAGCGCGAAATTTTCCGTATCGAGCAATTCGACACGGCAGGATTTCTGTCTCTTTCGCGGGCGCTCGAAGATATCGAAACAGCGAGCATCTCGGTGCAAGCCTTGCAGCAGCGCAATTCGCCTCAACTGGTGGCCAATCTTGCGAATCACGAACTCGCGGAGGCCGAACCGCCCGACGCTGTTATTTTTCTTGGCGCGAATAGCCGGGTCGACGCGAATATCGGCGCCGGCCTGTTGACGGGCAAAAAGGCGGACAGCCCGCCTTTCTTCTATTTCGAATATTACCCGTGGCCCGTCACTCCGTTCCCGGATGTGATCCAACGTCTAACAAAGGTTGCGAACGGAAAGACTTTCCTGATCCACTCTCCCGCTCAATTCGATCAGGCGGTGCAAAAAATGCTGACGCAACTCAAGCAGAAGTAGAATCGCATCAGCATACTGTGGGGCCGGGAGAGTGGTTATTACTCGAGCTTTGCGCTCATTGTGATCTTCGCATTCAGAACTTTCGAGACGGGGCAGCCCTTCTCGGCCGCTTCGGCATACTTTTGGAAAGTAGCGGCGTCTGCGCCCGGAACTTTACCAATGACATCAATGTGACTGGTTGTAATCGTCCATCCGGAGTCGAGTTTCTCCAAAGACAACGTGACGGTGGTGGAAATGCTTTCGGGGGTCAGATTGGCTCCGCCGAGTTGCGCCGAAAGGGCCATTGAAAAGCATCCGGCGTGCGCGGCTGCGATCAGTTCCTCGGGATTGGTCCCGGGCGCATTTTCAAAGCGTGTCGAAAACGAGTATTGGGTATTGTTGAGCGCTCCACCAGGAGCCGAAAGCGACCCTTTTCCATCCTTCAGTCCGCCCTTCCAGACCGCGCTTGCCTTGCGTTGCATGATGTTCTCCTTACAAATTTTTCTGAGATGAAGTCCCGATGCCATTGTAGCCGCAGCAAGGAATTTGCGTCACGGCAGAGGGAAACTGCGGCAGATTTTTGGATTGCACATGAAAGTCAAAGGCAAGAGAAGCGGACGGAACCTGCCGCGACGAGTGGTGAAGGTTTTGTTACACGACCGACAGTCAAACTTCCACGATGCTCAGTAAAAATCCGAGCAGCTCAAGTAAAATCCGCATTGCGGGCACTTCAACTTACACCGGCTTTCCCGCAACTTCGATGAGCAATTTGGGCAATACTGGCCCGGATCCTGCGCCTTTGCTCCCGCCCCATGTCCGCTCTGTTTCGTGTTAGCGGACAGCCCTGGTTGGTCCGTTCCCGGTTTCGACTGTGTATTGATATCGCGGATCAAGCTGCCTTGTCATTGGCCATGGCCGAAGTCCGGCTCCAGCAATCGGCGAGGATGAGCCAAGCTCCCAGACGCCGCCAGACCTTTACATATTTGCCGCGCTCCAAGGTCTTAGCGCCATCGGCTTTTCGGACGACTACGGAGAATCTACCTAATTCCATCGCCATATCTCCGGAGTGATCCACCCGTGTTGTTTCCAACCTCAGATCGCTGTATCCGGACTCGCCCATCTGCCGGAGCAAGCGCTCGACGGACTTCTGTCCGTAAGCGCCTTCGTCCTGAGGAGCCATGAGGGCGCCATCGGTGGCGAACAGGCTGGCCGCCTGATCGTAGTTGCCGGTGTTAAATGAGGTTGCAAAATCCTGGGTGAGATTGCGCAGCTGAGTCTGCACATCCGCAAACGGACGAAAATCCGCTTGGGAGCCTGCATAGGACCGGTACATCTACTACCTCCTGGGGGAAGGCAACCAGAGAATCCGCACTCGCCCACTTTAAGGCGGCGTTCGTAAAAGGCTGGCTTATTCTAGCGCAGTTTGAGTTGTGGAAAGAGAAAAGTTTTCGAAAGCGGATTCAAATTTTGGATGGAGCCACTCCAAAATCGTTATCTTTCGAAGGGAACCGACCGGCTCGGAAGCCGTAACAGGCCTGAATCCGCGCTGATAGGTGTAGCAGGATGTTTTGCAGGTTCTATCTTCAAGCCGCGCTCGGCGATCTGCCGCTTCACCCGCTCCATCAAGAACATGAGTTTCTTCGCCTCATGATCTCTCTCGGCCTGCTTGCACATTCTCTGGAAGTCTTGCGGAGCGTAGGAGACGCGATTTGTCATGGGGGACTTTCCTTATGAATCTAATACGAGAAGCCACAGCTTACCTTACTATCCGGGTCTTGCCAACCCCCTGAATACCCGAGGCAGCCAACGCAACGAGGCGCAAGCTTTTGGCTGTTTTCAGACCACATCCACTGATACGTGACCTTCGTTACGTTGAGCCGGTGACCAAATTCCCGGAGAATCGACCTGGAGTATTCCCTCGGAAGGGGACCGAGTGTGCGTTACCGGCAAGCACTGATTGCGTCGATATTTCTGGCATTTGCCAGTTCGTTCGCGGCAGCACGCGACTTGGCCTTAGTTTCGAATAAGAGCAATGCCCTGTCTGGGATCTCCGTTCAAGATCTGGTGAAAGTTTCCAAAGGACAGACCAACCGTTGGCCGGATGGAAAGGCTGTCACGTTCATCATGCGCGCTCCGGCCTCACCGGAAATGAAGTTGCTGATAGAAAAAGTATACGAAGTTCCCGAGTCCGAAGTGAGGGACCTCATTATCGCGGCAAACCACGGCCGTATGGGTCACCCGGCGATCATCATCGTGGACTCAGACGAAGATCTTGTGAACAAGGTCGCCTCGATTCCGGGCGCGATCGGGGTTGTGGATGTATATGCCATCAACAGCAGCGTTGCTGTCGTGAAGGTGGCCGGGAAACTTCCGCTTGAACCCGGATACCTGCTGCACGGCAATTAATGCAGGAAAAACCGGCCGAACATCGGCCGCAGGTTTGCAGAACCAATCGTTCGCATGAGCAAAGAGAAGAAAGCTCGAGCCGCTGCCGCAGGGGCTGACTCCAGTTCCACTGTTTCCGCCCAAGGATCGTCCGCTAAATCTCAGTACACGCGCCGCTTTCCCCGATTCGTGATCGATGTGAGGCTTCAGGTAAAGATGTTTCAGGCGGGCGAGTTCCGCGCCTGTTGGGGACGGTCGACCGAGATGGGGCAAGATGGGATCGGGGCTACTCTAACGGGCAGCCTCGAGCCGGGAGAGATCGTTACGCTCGAGATCCCGCTGCCGTTGACTCCTTATCCGATCAAAGTCCGTGCCATTGTGCGGTATCGGCAAGGGCTCCGCTACGGATTTGAGTTCCTCACATTGAACGATCACCAGCGCGATACGATCCGCCGCGTTTGCGAGTACCTCGCCACGAAGTCCTAGGGAATCAGAACCACCCTGCGCCCGGGAAATTTTCGGCTCCAAGCGGTCTCGACATCTGCGAGAGGAACCTTTTCTGTATCGATTCGGATTGCCCCGCTGGCGACATTTGCCAGCAGTTTCTGGATCGCATCGACCCACATTTCAGGGGATGTTGGGGCGTTGCCGCTTCCCGCGCCAAGAATCTCAAGCCTTGAACTCCGCAGCGCTGCAGCGGGAAGGGAAATCGCCGCACCGGCGCTCTCGCCCACTTCCACCCAACGCAATCTTAATGAGCCGGCGTCGAAGTCCTCCCTGGAAAGCCCGGAGAGCAATGCCTCTGCGGGCGCGCCCCAGAGATAATCGATGACGACGTCAAACGCTCGCTCTTTCGCCAGACGCGCAAAATCATGTTTCAGATCCGTCAATGAATGCCCGATTCGTAGCGTTTCGTCCGCGCCAAGACTGGAGAGAGTAGCGAGGATCTTTTCGTCTCGTCCGGCGGCTACGATGCGGCCGGCGCCGAGAAGTTTCGCTGTTTGGATCGCAATTTGTCCTGTGACTCCAGTCGCCCCGAGAATGAGAACGCTCTGTCCCGGAGCCAGTTCGGCCCGCCACTTCAGGGCTCCCCACGCCGAAAGGCCCGGATTGAAAATCGCCGCTGCCGTGACATCGTCCACGGCATCGGGAAGGGGAAAGCAGCGCGGCTGTGCTACGACCGTTCGCTCGGCCATGGCGCCGTATGGCGACTTGGGCAGCGCAAAAAACACTCTGCTGCCATTCTCAAGTTGGCCCACTCCGTCCACGCCGCATACGGCGGGGAATTCGCGAAATGCGCTGTAGTGCGATCCGTCTGCCATCTGTTTGTCGACAGGCTTAAGCGCGGCGGCTCGTACCTGGACGAGGACTTCGCCGGCTTGCGCTACGGGATCTGGAAAGGATTCGAACCGGGGAATCCTGGCTGTATCGTGGAGTACCGCTGCTTTCATGCTGTGTCTTTGAAAATCTCGTCAGTGAATGTGCCCCATTATATCTTCAGGATTCCTTAATTCAGATAAGCACCCAACCGAATTGTCATAGAAACCTGCACATGTGCTGCTTCCAGCGGACGCAAAAATCAGGTCGTGGCATGGTTCCAAAGACTTTCACAAAAACCAATTTATCTGGCGCTGCATCCGACCATTAAAATAACCGCAACGGCATGCGTGCTCTCCTGCTCACTCTCGTCATGGTCGGCACCGCCGCTGCCCAGTCCGGTCTGACTCCCGCGGTAACGGTTGTAGACGAAAACGGAGTGGCTGTGCCTTCCGCCCGCGTCACTTTGCAGTCTGGCTCGCAGCCTGCGCTCCGCTGCCAAACCGATTTCAGTGGACGGTGTCCATTTCCTTCGCTTGCTGCCGGAGAATATGACCTTCGCGTCGAAAAAGAAGGGTTCTACGCGCTGACGCAGCCGAAGGTCAAGATCTCGAGCGGCTCGAATATTGAGGTCGCGATCTCACACCAGCAAGAGGTGCGCGAGACCGTGAACGTGCAGGAGTCTCCCCCTGCGATCGATCCTGCGCAGATTGCATCCGAGGAGACGATCAGCGGTCTCGACGTCATCGACCTGGTTTATCCCGACACGACCGACTACCGTAATGTCCTGAACTTCATTCCCGGCGTTGTACAGGATCAGGCCGGACAACCGCACGTCGCCGGAGCCGAGACCTATCAGACGGTCACGCTGCTCGACGGGTTCAACGTGTCGCAGCCTGCGAACGGTCAATTGCTGGTCCGCGTGAGCACGGATGCGTTTCGGTCGATCCAAGTGGAACCTTCGCGTGAGCCCGCGGAATATGGCAAGGGTTCTGGCGGCGTGCTGAAGCTGAACACCGGCATCGGCGACGACCATTTCCGTTTCTGGGCGACAGACTTTATACCCTCAGTGCAGAACAAGCACGGATGGCGGTTCGACCAGTTCCTGCCGCGGTTCACTTTTTCCGGACCAATCGAGAAAGGAAAAGTGTGGTTCTATAACGCGTTCGACGGCGAATATGACAACTTGATCTTCACCGAACTACCCGTCGGACAGGATAACGATCACACGCTCCGGCTGGACAATCTGACGAAGATTCAAAGCAACATTACGAGCCGGAACATCGTGACGACGAGCTTTCTGGTGAATTATCTGCGTGATCAGTACGCCTATCTCTCGCCGCAAAGCCCACAACTCTCGAATCCGAAAGATGTGGAGTCCGCCTACGTGGCCAGCGTCAAAGACCAGCACTATTTCAGTGGTGGAGAGCTGCTTGAGTCTGGAATTGCGTTCGACCAATACAATCTCCAACTTAGTCCGTACGGATCACTTCCCTATTTTGTGAACATCAACACCGCGGGCGGGAATTACTTTCTCGCTGAGGAAACGCATGCTAACCGGTGGCAGGCGCTCTCGAACATTTTTCTTCCGTCACACCACTGGCTGGGACGGCACGACTTCAAATTCGGTGTCGATCTCGACCGTCTTTCTTATGGCGCACAATTCGAGCGCACCCCAATTTCGTTTCTCAGCGACAATAACACTCTCAGCTCTCCTGATCTTTGTCTTGCCGCGGTACAGGATGCGACGTATCCGTGCACGCGTTACTCGACCTTTTCGGTCGCGCCTCTGCATTATCAATACAACTCGGAAATCAGCGCCTATGGCGAAGATCGATGGGGAATCACGGATCGCCTGCTAATTGAACCGGGCGTTCGTCTCGATTGGGATGAAACTATTCGCCAGGCAGAAATCTCTCCGCGGCTCGCCGGGACCTACGTTCTAGACAACTCGGGTAATACCAAACTTTCGGCGGGCATCGGGCTGATCTATGAAGAGACGCCGATCTTTCTTGTCGCGCGGCCGTTCGCCGGATCTCGAGAGGACACTTTCTACACGGTGAATCAAGACTGCCTGCCTACTTGTGTAACGACGACTGGACCAGTCCCGACCAACTTCACGGCCGACACAAATGCGCTGACCGTTCCCCGCTTCGTCAACTGGAGTCTCGCCCTGGAAAGGAAACTTCCCGCGTCGATTTATATGAAGGCGGAATATTTCCAACGCCGCGGTTCGCGCGGATTCGTATACAACACGCTGACTGGGGCGCCTAGCGGAGACTTCGTCCTTCAGAACACGCGGGATGACCGGTATAACGCTTTCCAGATCACGCTGCGCCGGAATTTTCACGAATCTTACATGCTGATGGGCTCGTACACCCATTCGAGTGCACGGTCGAATCAGGTGCTCGATTTCAATGTCGACAATCCGATCCTCAGTCCGCAACAGCCGGGTCCTTATCCTTGGGACACACCGAACCGCTTCCTCTCGTGGGGATACTTTCCTCTGTTCAAGCTTCCGGTGGTTCACCAATTGGAGGTAGCTTATTCACTCGAGGCTCGCACTGGATTCCCATTTAGCGAACTGAATCCACAACAGCAACTTCTTGGCTCAGCCGATGCGTTCCGATTCCCCGAATACTTCTCCCTGAACTTGCAGCTGGAAAAGCGCTTCCACCTTTTTGGATACTACCTGGCCTTGCGTGGAGGCTTCGACAACATCACGGGGCGTTGCAACCCGTTCGTGGTCAACAGTGTCATCGACCCGCTCAATCATCCGGCCCCGACGTTCAGCGCGTGCCTTGGCCGCGCGTTTACGTCCCGTATTCGATTCCTCGGGCGCAAGTAAGAATCGCCCGATCCTCGGAAATCTCGCAGCGGGATATAATGATAGCCAACACTTGCATCGAATCTCCGTCTCCTGTCATCAGAAACGTTTGGAGGAATGAAAATGGCTCACGAACTACCGCCTTTACCCTATGCCTATGACGCGTTGGAATCGACGATCGACAAGCAGACTATGACTCTGCATCACGACAAGCACCATGCCGCCTATGTGACAAACCTCAACGCGGCGATCGACAAGCACCCGGAACTCGCCGGCAAATCTGCCGAGGATCTGATCCGCGACCTTAATGCGGTTCCCGAAGACATTCGCGGCGCAGTCCGCAATAATGGCGGAGGCCACGTCAACCACACCATGTTCTGGAAAATCATGAAGCCGCAAGGCGGGGGCGATCCCAGCGGGCCTATCGCGGAAGTGATTCAGAAGACATTCGGCAACTTCAACGACTTCAAGACCAAGTTCAACGACGCCGGGGCGAAGCAATTCGGCTCAGGATGGGTATGGCTCGCGGGCAAGTCGAACGGCGAAGTGCAGATAGTCAGTACGCCGAATCAGGACAGTCCGATCTCGCAGGGACTCTACCCGATCTTCGGCAACGATGTCTGGGAGCACGCCTACTATTTGAAGTACAACAACCGGCGCCCGGAATATCTCGCCGCGTGGTGGAACGTGGTGAACTGGGACGAGATCAACAAGCGTTTCGCGAGCTTCAAGGCCAGCACTTCGGCCCGAGAACCGGCAATGGCGCATCGTTAAAACCTTTTCCAGATAGATGAAAGCCCTCGCCCCTGGCGAGGGCTTTCGTGTTGCCGGCGAGACTACGCCGCGCTCTGAGCGCTCTTCGCGTATTGTTCCGGATGCTGGTCAAACTTACGCTTGCAATCATCGGAACAGAAGCTGTATTTCTTGCCGCCGTATTGCGATTGCGCTTTGGCGTCCTTCTCGTCGATTTTCATTCCACAAACCGGATCCGTTGTCATTGCTTCACTCCTATTATGAGGGATTCGTACTGTGATCTATTTTCCGCTTCAGATCCGGAAGTCGCGCTCGGGTGATTCCTGTAATCGCATTGTCCAATCAAGCATTTGCGTGTGCCTTAAGGCTGCCGCACTACCTCGCCGCCCTTCATTACGAAATTAACTTTCTCCATGAGCGAAACGTCATTTAGCGGATCGCCTGGGACCGCGACGATATCGGCGAATTTACCCGCTTCGACTGTACCGAGCGAATCTCTTTCTCCAAGCAGATCGGCGGCCGTAGACGTGGCTGAATGGATCGCCTGGGCTGGAGTCATGCCGAATTTCACCATCGAAGCGAATTCTTTTGCGGGATCGATGTTCCAGTCAAACCCTCCGGCATCGGTGCCGAAGGCAATCTTCACTCCAGCCTTCATGGCCCGGTGGAATGTGTCCTCGTGAATCTGGATCATCTTGACCCATACCGGAGCGCCTTCGGCGGCGCGTCCCTGTGCAACGTACTCCCCGACGAAAATCGTCGGCACATAAAAGACTCCTCGGGCGGCCATCGTCTTAAGGTCTTCGTCAGAGATGTAATTGCCATGCTCGATCGTGTCGACGCCCGCCTCGACAGAATTGTGCACACCATTCAGCGCCATCGCGTGAGAGGCGACTTTGTGGCGCTCGCGGTGGGCCTCATCGACGATCGCGCGCAGTTCATCGAGAGTGAATGTCGGGATGTCGTCAAGCACGCCATCTTCACGAACGCGGTAGGAGCGGTCGCTATAAACCTTGATCCAATCAGCACCATGGCTGATCTGTTCGCGGACGGCCTGCCTCGCGTTGTCTGGGCCGTCGACGATCTGCACGCCGTGTGGAACGATTACACTCGGCGCGTACCCTTGCAGCGGATACGCTCCGGTAACATCCAGAGCGCGGGTGGCTACCTGCATCCGTGGGCCGGGAATAATCCCGTTGTTGATCGCCTTCTTCACGTCGGCATCGGCGTATCCTGCGCCCTCGGTCTCCAGATCGCGGATCGAGGTAAATCCATAATCCAACGCCCGTCGAGCATTTACCGTCGCCCGGATAGTCCGGTATTCCGGAGATTCCTTCAGCAACTGCTCGTCGTAGTCAGCGGCCGTAATGTCCCCGTTGAGCAGAATGTGTGTATGAGTGTCGATGAGTCCCGGCAAACAGGTTTCGCGCGAGAGATCGATCACCTCCGCGCCGGCGGGGACATTGGTCGCAACTTCTTTAATCTTCTCGCCATCGATCACCACGACAACGTTCTTGCGGAGACTGTCGCCCCGGCCATCGAAAAGATTGCCACAGCGCAGCGCAACGGTTTTGCTGCTCGACTGCGCGTAGGCGAACATCGCAAACATCCCGAACAAGCAGCATAGGATCCGGCCAGCGCCTTTCAGTCCCATGATTCCTCCTTGATGCAACGCAAATCGACGGCAGAATCCTACCAACGAAATGAGACGGCGACCAACTTTTCCTTCAAGGCGGGTGCAGACCTACCCCGGAATCTGAGCAGAAACAAGCCGGGAGGCTTGGCCTCCCGGCTCGAAATGAAACCTGAAACGCAATTAGAAGGCCCAGCGCAAGGAGAACTGAATGAGACGCGGCGTTCCGGTCGAGTTCACGATTTGTCCGAAGGGACCGTTTCCCGCGCCGCCTGAGCCGACCCAAGCCAGATACGCTTCTACGTCAGTGACGGCCGGATTGGCAAAGTTAGCGTGATTCCAGAGGTTGAAGAAGTCTGCGGTGAAGCGGATATCCTGGTGCTCGCCAATCTGGAAGTGCTTGATGAACGAGGCGTCCCAGTTCTGCTCGCGCGGACCACGGTAGATGTTACGGCCGAGATCTCCGAAGCCTGTAGTGCAGTAATTCGGATCGCTCAAGCATTGTGCCGGATACAACTGCGGCGCCGGAGTAAACGCAGTCCCGTTGACATACCCGTTGACCACGCGCCGCTGAATACTGCCGGTGCTCAAAGCGCTGGCAATCGTGGCACCGGGGGCCAAACTCGCACCCAAGAGTGGCGTGCTGCCCTGTCCCAGAAATGCAGTGCCCGCGCCCGAGTCAAGAATGGAGAACGGAGTGCCCGACTGGAAGATTGTCACACCGCTGAGGGCCCATCCCGCAAGGGCAGCGTGCACGAATCCAGACGAGTGCCGGAACACGGGCAAGTCGTAGACGTAGGTGACTGAAAGGCGCTGCGGGCGATCGAAATCGGAGAGTCCCCGCGAAGCATTGATGTTGCTCTGATCGTTGTATGCGGTATTGAAGGCCGTATTCCCGCTCGAAGTGGCATCGATGTTTTTGGAGAACGTGTATGCCGCCTGCAGATAATTGTTGCCCCAGCGGCGCGACAGTGTGGTCTGGAGTGAGTGGTAGATGGAGTAAGCGTCATTCGCGAAGATTTGGTATCCGCTATACCCGTTGAGTCCCGGAGTCGGCGTACGCGCGATCGCGTTGGAGAACGTGTTGTCGGTGATGGTGTAGTTGTTGCCGCTGGTGTCGGTCACAGTGAAAGGATTAGCCGGCGTGGCATTGACAGACTGAATGCCGTCGCGAGTCTCGCGGAGGTGCAATCCGCGGGTGCCGACGTAGCCGACTTCGAGCACCCAGCTCTTTCCGAGTTGCTGCTGTAAAGTCAGGTTCCACTGCTGCGTGTTCGGAACTACGAAGTTCCGCGGGACTTCCAACACAAACAAGTTCTGTGTCGAATTTACGCCCGGGCCAGTAGTGCAGTTGTAAGTTGCATCCTGTCCACTCGGGCTGTTGGGAGTGAAGCTTGTCAGGCGCGCCAGGCAAGGAATCCACGCCGGGGAAAGTTGTCCCGCCGCGGGCACAGCGTTCGGATTGGTGGCAGGCGTTCCGGTAAAGAAGTTGGAGAGCGTGAATCCGGGGGTAGTCGGAAAGAAGACGATTGGGATGAACGGAGACTGGAAACTGAGCTGATCGACCGCGCCGATATCCTCGCGAACATAGTACAAACCGTATCCGCCGCGCAGCGTCGTCGTATGGCGTCCCATGATGTCCCAGGCGAATCCGACCCGTGGCCCCAGCCCTGTGTAGACGCTGTTTTTGAAAGTCGAGCCCGCGGCGTTTCCGGTGAGTCCGGAAACTCCCAGCTTGTTCACGCAACTGGGATAGATAAATGGATAGGTCCCGGACTTCGTCAGATCGGACTCGATGTTGCCGATGTGGCAATCACCGTCGGTCCAGGCGCCCATGAACTCGGTGCGGAGCCCGATGTTGAGAGTCAGATCTTTCGTCGCCTTCCAGTCATCCTGGGCGAACACAGCCGAGTCGTTCTGGCGGTAGGCGTGGTTATAAACGCCACCGCCGCCGAAACTGAATTGCACATTTCCATTCAGGAAGTTCTCGAAGTCCGTCAGGCCGTTGCTCGTATTCGTGAAGAAAAGTTGCCCGTTAAAAACCTGGGGGAACTTCTTGTCGAGCAGGACTCGAATGTACTGTCCGCCAAAGGTGAGGGTGTGCGAGCCCTTCACCCAGCTCAGGTTCTCGACGAAGTTGTAATTGTTCTGCGTCTGGTATTGGTTCGCCGGAGGCGTCGGGCCAAACTGAAATCCGGAGGTACCGAAGGTGAATTTGTAGATGCTGCTGGTCAGATTGCTCGTCGGCCGATCGATCCCCACATCATTGGCCGTGACGGGATCGACATTAATGCCGCTGTTATTGATATGCACGAGGCCGAA
>DATJOA010000118.1:0-22400 GCA_035507635.1 Candidatus Acidiferrales bacterium | reverse complement strand
CTGGTGCAGCCGAATGGAACGGTAATTGTGCCGATTGAGACGAATGTTATGTCGTCGTTCAGTTCGACCAACGGAGGCGCGACCTGGACTGCCCCAGCGACCATCTCGATAATTCAATATCACGCCGATGCTGGAGGAATCCGCAGCGGGCCTTTGCCGTCGGCAGCCGTGGATGGGTCGGGGACCGTTTGGGTGGTGTGGGAGGACTGCCGCTTTCGGCCGCAATGCTCGACCAACGATCTGGTCTACAGCACCTCGACTGACGGTGTGGCCTGGAGTGCGGTGACTCGCATCCCGATCGATGACACCTCCAGCACGGTGGATCATTTTATTCCTGGGCTCGGGATCGATCCTGCGACTTCGGGTGCGTCCGCCCACATTGGCGTTCACTATTACTACTATTCGCAAAGCAACTGTACGGTGACGACCTGTCAGTTGTTTGTGGGATACATTTCATCCGGCAATGGCGGATCGACCTGGAATGCGCCGACCGCCCTGACCGGAGCGATGTTGCTGGGATGGTTGCCGACTTCACAGAATGGATTGATGGTAGGCGACTACATCGCGACGGCGTTCACGAACGGTGTGCCGCACGGGGTATTCGCCGTGGCGCAGGCCAGTTCCGGCACGACCTACAGTGAGGCCACCTACACGGATCAGGGGCTGACGGCGCAAAAGGCGGGACGGCAACTTTCTTCGGCGGGAGACCGGCCGCTGCACCATCTCTCCGATAAGATCGAAAGAGAAGTACCCGAGAAGGGTATCAGGCCGCCCCTTCGGCGGCACGCCCGGCGCTTCGCAAAATGAGAGCATGGTTCGGGCATGAGGAGTTAATACAGAATGAAGACTCGCAAGTTGGCCGACACATTCAGGGTGAATACTGGCAAGCATTTTCGGCTGAAGGATTTCGACCCCGCGTTCACCGGACATTGGAAATCCAAGGAACACGCGGCTGAAGCGCTTGCTGAAGGCATCGCGCGCACCGCCGATCTGCAGGACATGCTCTATGCGCAGGACAACTGGTCTGTGCTGCTGATTTTTCAGGCGATGGATGCGGCTGGCAAAGACGGCGCCGTGAAGCACGTGATGTCGGGTGTCAATCCGCAGGGCTGCCAGGTGCATTCATTCAAGGCCCCATCGGAACAAGAGCTGCAACACGATTTTCTGTGGCGAACCACGGTCGCACTGCCGGAGCGCGGGCATATCGGAATCTTTAACCGGTCGTATTACGAAGAAGTGCTGGTCGTGCGGGTGCATCCTGACATTCTGAAGGGTCAGAAAACTCCCGCCTCCCTGGTAGGGAAGAATATTTGGGAGGAGCGGTTTGAAGATATCCGGTGCTTCGAGCGGCACATGGCGCGCGGCGGCACGGTAATCCGGAAATTCTTTTTGAACCTGTCGAAGAAAGAGCAGAAGAAACGCTTTCTGGCGAGACTCGATGAACCGGAGAAGAACTGGAAATTTTCAGCCAGCGACATTCACGAGCGCAAATATTGGGATGAATATCAGGAAGCTTACGAGGAGATGATCGCTCACACCTCGACAGAACACGCGCCCTGGTATGTTGTTCCGGCGGATAACAAGTGGTTCACGCGGCTAGTGATTTCCACGGTGCTTGTGGACACGCTGGAGTCTTTGAAGCTTTCGTATCCGAAAGTTGAGGATGCCAAGCGGAAGGAACTCGCGGCTGCGAGGAAAATCCTGGAATCGAAGAAATAAGGGAGCAGGGGCTGGAGGTCAAGCGGGGCAGGGCCAGTAGCCATGACTTCTGGTCGCATCTGAGGCGTGCCACTTTCCAGCAAAGCCTTGCCGGATTACCATAGCTGAATTGTCCACATCCTTCCGGGGGAACCAGAAATGGGCCTAGATAGCTTTCGCAAGAATGCGCCGCTCTTCGTCTGTACGATTTTCCTTTTGATGTTCGCAACTGGCTTCTTCACCTTCACAACGGCCGCCAGCGCCCAAGACAAACCTGAGCGGCAGTCGAAAGCTGTCAAACGCACGCAATCGACTCCGCCGACAGACGTGGCTTCGGCTGAAAAGGCCGCCGATGCTGAGAAGAACGGAGCTGCCAACCCTGAAGAAAAAGTTTTCAAAGGGATGAAGTACCGGCTGATCGGGCCTTTTCGCGGCGGTCGATCACTGACGGCTGCGGGAATTCCGGGCGATCCGACGACCTATTATTTCGGCGCCACCGGCGGAGGAGTGTGGAAGTCGACCGATGGAGCGATGACCTGGTCGCCCGTGTTTGACAAAGAAGGCACATCGTCGATTGGCAGCATTGCCGTCGCTAATTCGAATCCCAACGTTGTTTATGTTGGGACCGGTGAGGCTTGCATACGCGGCAACATTTCCCACGGCGATGGCGTTTACAAAACGCTCGATGGCGGAAAGACGTGGAAGAATGTTGGACTCAAAGATTCGCGGGCGATCGGAAAAGTCATCGTCAATCCGACGAATCCGGACATTGCATTCGTTGCGGCCCTCGGACACGTTTACGGGCCGAACACCGAGCGCGGCATATTCCGCACCACCGACGGCGGAAAGACCTGGGAGAAAGTTCTCTACAAAGACGAAAACACCGGTGGAATCGACGTGGCATTCGATCCCCACAACCCGAATATTCTATTCGGCGCTCTGTGGCAGACGCGCCGCACTTCCTGGGGTCTCGATGACGGCGGGCCGGGGAGCGGTCTGTATCGCTCAAACGACGGCGGAACCAGCTGGAAGCGGCTTGAAGAGCACGGGTTGCCAAAAGGTCCATACGGCCGGATCGGCGTTGCTGTCGCCTCCAATTCCGAGCGCGTGTACGCGCTGATTGAGGCGCACAATCCTGATGGCGGCCTGTATCGCTCCGACGACGGCGGCGAGAACTGGCGGCTGGTGAATGCCAGCCACTCACTGTGGCAGAGGCCGTGGTATTACATGCACGTCGTCGCCGATCCGCAGGATGAGAATGTCCTCTACATCATGGACGTCGAGACCTACAAATCGACCGACGGCGGACATCTGTTCGACAAGGTTCCTGTGCCGCACGGAGATAATCACGGCCTGTGGATCGATCCCAAGGACACGCGCCGCATGATCGCGTCCAACGACGGCGGAGTGACCGTAAGTCTCGACGGAGGGCAAAGCTGGTCGACCCAGGACAACCAGCCGACGGCGCAGTTCTATCACGTCATCACTGACAGAGAGACGCCATTCCGTGTATACGGTTCGCAGCAGGACAGCGGGACGGTCGCGATCGCGAGCCGCAGCGACGATGGTTCCATCAGCCGCAGCGACTGGTATGACGTTGGCGGAGGCGAGGCTGGCTATATTGCGCCGTATCCGCCGGATCCCGACATTGTTTACGCCGCCGACTATCAGGGATTAATCACTCGTTACGACCGTCACACGGGCCAGGTGAAGTCGATCACGGAGCAGCCAGAGCTTTCCGACGCGCACGGCGCGGCAAATCTGGAACATCGTTTCCAATGGACGGCTCCAGTGCTGATCTCGCCGCATGATCCGAACACGCTCTATCACGGCGGCGAGGTTTTGTTTAAGACGACTGATGGCGGCGTGCACTGGCAAGCGATCAGCCCTGATCTCACGCGCAACGACAAGAGCAAGCAGATCGTTTCCGGTGGCGCCATCACGCTCGACGATTCCGGGACGGAATATTACGACACGATTTTTGCTCTTGCCGAATCGCCGATCACGAAAGGGCTGCTGTGGGTCGGAACAGATGATGGCTTGATCCAACTGACGAAGGATGAAGGCAAGAACTGGGCGAACATTACTCCGAAGGATATGCCGGAATGGAGCCGCATCAGCCAGATCGACCCTTCGCCATTCGATCCCGGGACGGCTTATGTCGCTGTGGACCGGCATCAGTTCGATGATCTGCGTCCTTACATTTACAAGACGAGCGACTATGGAAAGACCTGGACGAAGCTGGGGAAGGGCATTCCCGACGATACATTTGTACGCGTGGTACGGGAAGATCCGAAGAGAAAGGGGCTGCTTTATGCCGGAACGGAAACTGGCATCTACATTTCTTTCGATGATGGAGCGAACTGGCGCTCGCTGAAACTCAACCTTCCGACGACACCAGTGCATGATCTCGTCATTAAGAACGACGACTTGGTTGTGGCCACCCACGGGCGCGCATTCTGGATTCTCGACGATCTGAGCCCGCTGCGGCAGTACAGCGACGAGATTGCGAAGAAAGACACATTCCTGTACACACCGGCAACGGCATATCGCATTCAGGCTGGCGCTGGAGGCGAGCACGAGCATCCGTCGAAGCGGGCAGGACAAAATCCTCCGGCCGGGGCGGTGATCTATTACTACTTGAAAGACGCTCCGAAAAGTAATGCTGAAACGAAGATCGAAATTCTCGACGCATCGGGAACGCTCATCCGCAAATATTCGAGCGCGGAGTTCAACACGCTGGAAGAGCCTCTCCTGCCCGATGATAAGAAGCCTGAGAAGCAGATAAAGCCGGAAGCGGGGTTGAATCGCATTGTCTGGGATCTGCGCTACGAGGAAGCGCAGCACGTCCCCGGCTATTATTTGTGGGAATACGGCGCCGGGGCGCGCGGACCGGTCGCGGTGCCCGGGCATTATCAGGTGCGGCTGACGGTCGGCAAGGAGACCCAGACTGCGGGATTCGACCTGAAGCTCGATCCGCGAGTCAAGGTGAGCCAGGCCGATCTGGAGGCGCAACTCAAGCTGCTCCTCGAAACCCGGGACGAACTCAGCCGCGTCTACGACACGGTCAATCAGATCCAGGATGTGCGGTCGCAGCTGGACGGGCTGAAACGACGGTTGCCAGAAAATGCGAACGCGAAGAACATCGTGACGGCGGCGGATGATCTGGAGAAGAAACTCGTCGCGGTGCGCGAGGGTCTAATCAATCTCGACATCGATGCCAATGAAGATTCCTTGGCATATCCGCCGCAGCTGGATGCGAAACTGGCTTACCTCGCGATGGATGCCGGCACGGCCGATTCTGCTCCCACAGAGGCGGAATACCGCGAGCTTGACAAGCTAAAGCGGCAAAGCGGGGAGCTGCTGGCCCGCTGGGAAGATCTGCAAAGACGGGATCTGGCGGCTTTTCAGAAGCTTACGGCGGAGGGCAGCTTATCGACGGTCATGGTGCCTCCACCGGGCCGAGCCGCGGACGAGCCGGTCGCAGCACACTGAAGAAATCTGCACAGTGTTGGCAGTCGCGGTTACTCGTATTACTTCCGTGCCACGACGATGGCACGGTTGTGCCTTGTTCACTCTAATGTCCGTTGGTATTGTGCCGATAGGGTATGACGTAATCCTCCCCTGAAGCAACGAGCCGGATTGGGGAGGTGTTTTATGCGAATCATGCACCTATGCTACGCGGCGATTGGCTTTGCGGTGGCCCGCTGGATTTTCAAGCGACAAGCAATGCCCGTGGCAGATCCCGTCAGCCGGTTCCGGTCGCAGGGACTGCTGTAGATCGAGTTCCAGAGCTTGGGCGCGCGCACCCGTTGCGCACACACTTCGTCTAAACGCGCGCCCACTGCCTCCAACCCAGCGACTGTTACCAAGGTTTCCCCGCCTTCTCCTCGTTTTCGCCATCTCTCCTTACAATGAATACAGAGGCCCTCTGCTGGTCATTCCTTTGTCGCGGAAGCAGTCCGCTTCGATTCGAGATTTCATGCTGCGCGTCTTGGGAATCCGAACTCTTGTGGTTTGGTCGGCGCTTCTGGCCACTCTTGGCCCAGCGCGATTGATTGCGCAGGATGATCCCAACCAAGTTCCGCTGGGCGACGTTGCCCGCAATCTGCGTAAGAACGACAAAGCCGCCCTGCCGGTCGTCGACGATGACAATCTGAACCAGGTGATCGAGCAGGGAGATAAGGGCGACAATTTCGGCTCATCGCTGCGCTATGTGATGGCCGGGAAAAGTTCGAGATTCCAGGTTTCGGCACCCGATGTGACGTGCAGCCTGGCGTTTACCGCGAATGTGAAATCGTTGCTGTCAAGCACGCAGTATTCGCAGATGGACCTCTCCCCCGCCGACCTAACCAAGTTGGAAGGACCTGCGGCGATTGAGGGCGACTCGCTGACGCTCTCTCTTTTCAACGCTACGAACTGGCACGTGAGCGAAGTGGATGTTGCCTTGACTGTCGTGAGGAAGTCGTGGAGCCGGGACGCGTCCCCGTTTAGCAGCCTGGACTCAGGTGCAGATCCAGGGTCCAACTCAGCAGCCTCGGTCGATCCGTTCCAGCAAGTTCGCCCAGAGAAGAAGCAGGACACGACGGTCATCTACCGAATGCGCGCAGCAGCGCCTCCGTGGTCCAGGGCAGATTTCAGTTCGCCGTTGGATATGGAACTCGCTCCAGGAGACGAGTGGCATTGGGCGATTCTGAAGGCCAAGGGGTATCCGCCGCAGAGTGATTCAACACAGCAGACCGCCGCTCAGAGCAGCACTCCGGTTACGTTGCAGCCGGTATCCGTTCCCCTCCCTGTCGATCCGCAGGATCAGCCAGGGAGCCCGACTTCGCAGAATCCGCAGTAGCTTCCCCGACAGCCGTCTCAGTGCACGCCCAACGCTTCGAGCGTACTTCGGTAGTTATCTCCCGTGGGTCCCGAGCCTTGGTGCGCGCGAGCGAATTTCAGAATGCGGCTCTTTACTTCGGCGGATTCCGGGAAGCTTGTATCGGTCCAGAAGCGCCGGGACGGATCGAAGTAACCAATCCGCGCTAGGAAAGATGTCCCGTAGTATTCCGCGTCCTCGATCGATCCATCGGCAATGTTCACCTTGAATGAGCCGTCGGTCTGCAAGGAATTGTGCAAACACCACACCAGCATGCGTTCGATCTCGGCTGATATTGCTTTTTTCTGCACAGCGCTGGCTTGTATCCAGCCGAGTTGGAACAACGCAACCACGTCCATGTTGTTATGGTTCCAGAACTCGCCTTTCCAGAGCCATCCGGCAGGGTAGTCGAAATCCCTGATGGCAATGGTCGTGTCGATTATGCGCGGCATATCGGGGACTTTGCCCTTGAGATAGGAGATGACATGAAACGTCATGCTGAGGTCGTCGGGAAAATCCTCATGCCCATCTCGGCGGTAACGCTCACCGAAGTAGCCGGTTTCCGGATTGCGGTAGTGATGCAGGACGCGATCGAGCAGCGCATCGCGGAGCCCGGGATCGACCGCATAGTTTTCTGGCTTATGGCGCACGAGCATTTGCAGCAACGTGGCTACGGTTTCATTGAACTCGCGCTCGTGATCGATGCCGGTGTGACGGACATCGGAAATTGAAAGCGCATCGAGATACGTCGTTAACTTCTCGGGCGTGGAAACGGGTGCCAGAAAGGCCGGCAGTGGGTGCGCCTGCGGTTCATCGGGGGCGTGCGCGTCGAGGTAATCATAGGTTGCGTACAGCTTCAGATACCACTCCTTGTAGCATTTGCCCCACAGGCCTGTTGCATCCGCCTCGTCGGACGAGGCGTGCCCAATATTCGCTTCGAGATCGTGTAATCGTTCGTCGATGAATTTGAAATCGGCTGAGCTCACCATCAGCGATTCGAGTTCGAACAGAATCTGGTGCCCACAGACATTCTTCCCGCCTTTGGCCTCCTCGGAAAACATCTGCTTCGCGAGCGAAACGGTGCGGGCCAGGCGAGTTTCGTGCTCCTGCTTGTAGTTCTTGTCGAAAGCGATGAAGTCGGACTGAAGCAGGGCAGAAGCGTCGCGGTCAATCGCGATCTGGTGTGCAGACTGCGCAGAAGCCAGCGACAACAAGAATAGGGGGATAATGAGACTCGCTCTCATACGAAACGTTATACACGAGAGCGCTTCCGCCACTGCTAAAGGGAAACGGATGTTCTGTCGTTTACCGCCCAGCGGATTTCAAGATTGCTGTATTGCGCTCGTCGCCGGCGATGATGCGGTAAAACTTTTTCAGTTGGTCCGCCTGCGCGACCGGCACGCTCAACTGTTTCACTTCGAGCGTGCGCGTGTAGTGAATTACGTTGTCCCTTACTTCGGTTTTCGAGTGATAGCTGGCGAAGCCGTAATCGGCGTCGACGGGCGGAGGAACATCGTCGATGACGTAGCCGGCGGGAATGGTGATATCGAACGTGTCGGTATCGAGCGCCGGGCCTTCAAATTCAATGGGGAATTTCCGTGGCTCCTTGGTTTCCAGGAATCCCATGGCCTTCACTCCCAATACTCGCGGACGCACCAGGAGTAATCCACCGGCATTTTTCGCGTATTCCTGCGCCTCAAAGGTGTAATGGAACCCGAATGGTTGACTGGTCCGGTTGAGATTGAGAATGGTGGCCTTGGAAATATGGAATAGCGAGAGCGATCCGGCGAGGAGATCCTCGATAGGCTTGATCTGATCCCCGCTCTTCGTCGCGCTGCGCAAACGCCACCGTTCCACGGCTGCGCGATCTCCCATGCGCGACTCATCGACTTCGCCGTGCAAAGTACCCGATGCGTCGAGCATCAGTTTGCCGGTGCGAGCGATGCTATTCATCGCCGGAGATTGTTCCGGAAGTTCCACCAGTTCTCCTCCGTCGGTTGTCACCAGCAGTCCATAGTTCTCCTGAAGATAGCCGCCGATCTCGCCGAACGGCGTTACGTCATTTGTGGGATCGAAGTAGAGCAGCTTACCAAGGCGGGGATGATCGACGGTCGCCACCAACGATGGATCGGATACGTTCGGCGGCAATTTAATCGCGAGAATTACGTGATCGAATGCGCCCACGTTGGCGGGAGTTTCGGCGGTGACCGATCCGCGTTCGGAGTTAATGACCACGTAGAAGGATTCCACGCCAATCTGGCTCAGCATCGTGCTTAGCAGCGTGGCTTTGTCCTTACAATCGCCGTAATGATGGGTGAATATGTCGGCCGCCGCGTGAGGCTGCCAGCCGCCGATGCCGAAGTAGATTGCAACGTAGCGGACATCGTGCTGGACGAACTGGGCGAGCGCCCTGATCTTGTCGAGCGGAGTTGTGGCTGACGCCGTCAGCATTGCGACTTGCTGGTTGATCTGCGGGGAAGTCTGGCGGCGATCCTTTGTCAGATTGAGATACCATTTGCCCATTTGCTGCCAACTGGCAAAGCCGTTGAGAGCAGGGCCTCCGGACGGGAAAAACGAAACGACCATCTGTCCGGCTATCCCGGCGAAGGGTGGCATAGCAGCTTCGGGGCGGATGGCCTTCACATCATTCAGCGTCCAATCCCACTCGTTCCCGCTCTGCGACGGTTTGGCTTCGGGATAATTGATCCAGGACGCCTTGTACTCCCATCCTGCCGGCAGTTGCAGCGCGTAATGAATCTCACGCGCGGGGATTTCTTGCTGAAATTCCCACACGTCCTGTAGAACCATCGGCTGCTCTTCCGTTTCGTATTCATAGCCGACGACGTTGCCAGGATCGGCGGCAGGAATCTGCAGAAATTTGTCTTTCAAATCGGAGATCAGTTCGCTGCCTTCCACTTTTGGGTAAGAAATCTCGACGGCCTCTTTGTCTTTGACCTCGTAGTCTTTTCCTTGCGCTGGAATGCACCAGGCGCGAAGTGTCGTAATCTTGTCGCGCGGCGTGAATGGAACTTCGACGATTCCATAATCGCGTCCGCCGGGCCGGAGGATTTTGTAAACCACCCGAACGTGAGTTTTTATCTTGTCCACCGATTGGACGTTGACCGTCCTCTCGGCATAGAGCAGGACCGCATCGGTCTTTTCATCGTGGGCGGGGAGAGGAGCCGAGACCACGGCGTGCATCCACTGGGGAGCATCGCCGGCGTGGGCGCGTGGCGGGGCGGCGATTCCGAATAGCATCGCCGCGATGATCAGAAAGATTTTATCGAGACTAATTGCTTGCCGTCGACGCGCCGGGTTGCAGCATGACCTGTTCTTCATCGGTACTCCTCACCAGCTGGAATATCTTGCGCAAGTTCGGATAGTTCTCTTTGGGCAGGAGGAGGAGATCTACGTTGAGCACCCGGTTCAGGTGAAGAGTGCCTTTGTTGTTTTGGGCCTCGAGATCGTAGACAAGCGCTTTGGCGTCAATCTTCTGCGGCGCGGGCACGGTGGAAATCTGCCAGCCTAATGGTAGATTGACGTTCACGTCGTCAACGCGTTCGAAGGGGAACTCAAAGTAGACCGGATGGACGCGGTCGGCGTGGTCGAAGAGATGTTTTTCGGGAGCGCTGAACAGGCCAACGGGCAGCAAGGCGCGGTGTCCGGCCGCGGAGACCCATCCCGGAATCTTAATCCTGAATTCCGCAACCAGTGCGGGATTGGAGCTCTTCCAGTCAGGACTGTTGGTGAGTTCTACATCGCAGGCTGCGGGGATGGAACCTTTTACTTCATCTTCCAGATATTTCTTGCGGTCCGCATCGTCGGCCAGGCGCTCTTCCGTCCTCCGCTGGGAAGCCTCCAGGCCGGTGAACGTCAGGGTTAGCGTGCCCCCGAGGTCGCCGGTATCAGACAGGGTTAGTTCGGCTTTACGATTGATCGTCGACTCACTGCTACCCGGCACCGTTGTTTGCACCCACGATCCACCGTCTTTGTCGAGCTTCAGACCCTGGACCCCGGTTTCATACCAGGGCAGCAGGCCGAACGGCATGAAGGCGGCACCCGGGTCGAAGTACATATCCTTTCCATTGACTTTCACGAGGACCACGTTGGCATCGAGGCGGCCGCCATCCATTGTTTGCGGGAAGAAAAAGTAGTTCTGGCGATCGGCAACCCAGACGCCGTGAGCTTCGAACCCGGCGGCCCTGGCCAAGGCCAGAAAAAGCCACGTGAGTTCGAATCCATCGCCGTACTGCTTTTTCCAGACGTCCTGGGCGTTCGTTGGAGTTTTCTCCTTGTTTCGTTTCTGCTCCTGCTCGGTCTTCTCCGATTCATAGGTGGTATTGCGGATCTGTTGCACGCGGGCGTAGATCTTCTGCAGCTTGACCTCGGGCGAATCGCCGGCGGATACGATGGACGATACAGCTTCCTCCAGATTCTTGGGCTTTCCCAGAAAGGCTTCCAGAATGCCGTTCCGCTTCTTGCCTAGTTTTTTCCAGTATTTATCGGGTTCGTTCTCGAATTGGTCTTCGCTGTAGATGAAGTCCACGCGGGACTTCACCTCATTTTCCGGGGGCATGTAATCTTCCGTCTGGAAAGCCGGAACATCGGCGACTTCAAGGCTGATCACGTGATCGGGACCCTGTTTCGGCTCGGCCGCGCCGGCGGGAAGTTCGTGCCAAATCCATCGCAAATACATGGGTGGATTGTCGCCGCTGTAAGGGTTGAGGGTGAACTTGGCACGCGTGGTGAACAACTCGTGGTTCAGGATCCAGTGCGAGTCGAACACAAAGTTCTCAGCCAGATCGGTGGTGTAGTAGTACTCGAGAATGCTGCCCACCCGAACGTCGGGCATGGTGAAGGTCTTGGCGAGATATTTCACCCCACGGGCCTTAATGATCGATTTGTCGAAAGCCTTGCCTTCGAAGTTCACGATGGTTCCGTCCGGTTCAATGGTCCGGGCGTGGATATTGATGACGTTCCCAAACTGTTTGTAGAAGGGGATCTCGACATCGGCGTACTTGCGCCCTTCCTCGGTCAGAATTTTGATCCGGAAGTAGACATCCTCGTGCGCCGTTTGACCCCGATCATCGCGGTCGACCTCGCGAAAAAGAATGAGGGCTGGAGCCCCGGGAGCCTTGGCGTTGCCGGTCATCTTCAGCTCATCGGGAGAGACTGGCTGAAATCCGATGCCCCAGGCGAACGGAGAAGAGAAAGAGATCGCGGCAAGAATCGTAAGAAAGGCGAGCGCGCGGGGCACGCCCAGACGAAGAGTTGACATGGCGTATTTCACCTGTGAATGAAACGTCATACCGCAGCCCTGCCCGGATGGGGAGAAAGCAGTGGCCAGAAAGAATTCTTGCAATGCCGATCTACGCCGGCTTCGAAAACCCGCTATTTTATGCGTCGGACGATACAATCGTTAGACCTAAGTGTCAAGATAAGAACGGCCTAAATGGAACATAGAAAGTAGCGGCATGACTGTGCCCGCCGTCACACGGGGAGCAGATATCACACGGGGAGGCAAAGCAGCCGCCATCCCGTAACCTTGCTAACTTCCGGGGCGTCCGCGAGTTACATGCAGGTTGCGTTGGGTCAGGCAAGTTTTGGGAAAAGCTTTGCACTCGCAGCGGAAAAGTCTCGGGCTCGGGAGTGGGATCAGGAAAAAATCCTCCAGCAGCGGATGCTGACGGGTGCGCGTCTGTTCCGTTACAATCAACGATTAGCCCCTTGACGCCACAGAAAGAAGCAGTGACTCCAGCTAAATCCAATTCGCTGACGTTCCAGGAACTCATTCTGCGTCTACAGACGTTTTGGGCCGAGCAGGGGTGCGTTCTGCAGCAGCCCTATGACGTTGAAGTAGGCGCGGGGACCATGGCCCCGGAGACTTTTCTTCGGGTTCTCGGTCCCAAGCCCTACAAAGTCGCATATGTGCAGCCCTCGCGGCGGCCGGCGGATGGTCGCTACGGGGAAAATCCGAACCGGCTGTTCAAGCACATGCAGTTGCAGGTGATCCTGAAGCCTCCGCCGGAGAATGTGCAGGAGCTTTATCTGGAATCGCTGGGCGCGATAGGAATTGATCTGCGCCAGCACGACATCAAGTTTGAAGAGGATAACTGGGAAGCTCCGACGCTGAGCGCGTGGGGCGTCGGCTGGCAGGTGATGCTCGATGGACTTGAAATCACGCAATTCACCTATTTCCAGCAATGCGGCGGGATTGATCTGCTGCCGATTTGCGCCGAGCTGACGTATGGGCTGGAGCGCATCGCGGCATTCCTGCAGGATGTGGATTCGATCTACGACATCGTGTGGGCGCGCGATCCGGAGACCGGCGCAGTGGTGAAGTATGGCGATGTGCGGCTGGCCGATGAGCTGCAGTTTTCTGTCTACAACTTCGAATTGGCCGATGTGGAGAAGACGTGGAAACATTTTGAATTGTATGAGGCAGAGTGCAAGGCGCTAATCGAGCGCTACGGCGCGCTGAAGAAGAACATGGATGTGGGTCTTGGCGTGAGGCAGGATCCGAATCGTTTTCCAGTTCTGGCTGCTTACGATCTGTGCCTGAAATGCTCGCACCTCTTTAACATTCTTGACGCGCGGGGAGCGATTTCGGTGACAGAGCGTGTGGGCGTGATTGGACGGGTGCGGGCGCTGGCTGTGGGAATCGCGAAGGCTTGGGTGGATCAGCAGAAGGGTGAAATGCCGTCGTCCGAGAAGTCGGACGAACCTGCGCCTGTGGCCGAGAAACGGCCGCAGAAGGCAAAAGAGAAGCTTGCGCCGGTGGGCTAGCCTCGGGCTGTGAGGACAAGATGTCCTCACCACAGCCGGCAGGATGCCGGCGCTACACAGGGAATGTGATCTGTATCACATTCGGTCGGGCAGCAGATTTGAGAAACTTGATGGTTTGAAAGCATGCCAGATTTCCTCTTAGAGATTGGGTGCGAAGAAATCCCGGCGCGGATGATTGACGCGGCTTCCGAGGAATTGCGCGAGCGCGTGGCCGCGCTGCTGAAGCGTGAGCGGCTCGGAGGAAGCGAAGTCACCCGCTTCGATACGCCGCGGCGGCTGGCGGTGATGGTTTCCGGAATCTCCGAATCGCAGGCTGACATCGTCGAGCAAGTCACTGGGCCTTCAGTCAACGTTGCCTACAAAGATGGTCAGCCCACTCCAGCGGCACAAGCGTTTGCAAAGAAGGCCGGAGTCGACGTTTCGCAGCTCGAAAGAACATCGACCGCCAAAGGCGAATACATCTCGGCCAAGGTGACGAAGAAGGGGCGCACTGCTTCCGACATTCTTGCCGAGGCGCTTCCCAAAGAAGTCTCCACAATTTACTGGCCGAAAAACATGTATTGGCGCAAGCCCAACGAGCGCTTCGTGCGTCCGGTGCGCTGGCTCGTCGCGATGCTTGACGGCGAGACAATTCCCTTGGAGTTGGATGGCATCCGGGCGGGGAGTACTTCCCGAGGGCATCGGATCCTGACTGACCATCCTGTCACGATCTCCGCCGCGGGGGCGGGCTACGCCGATTCTCTTCGTGCCGCGAAGGTTCTTGGCCGCGCCGAGCGCGAACATCAGATTCGCAAGGCTCTCGATGCGGCGACGCGCACGATCCCCGGCGCGCGCTGGCGCGAGGACAAGGCATTGCTCGAGACGGTCGTGAATCTGACGGAATATCCGTCGGTGATTCTCGGCGGATTTGATCCCCACTTCCTGTCGTTGCCCGAAGAAGTGTTGGTCACGGTGATGCGTGATCACCAGAAATACTTCGCAGTCGAAGATGCGCAAGGCAAGCTGCTGCCGCACTTTCTTGCGGTGCTCAATACCGACAGCGACCCGCAAGGGTTGATTCGTCACGGTAATGAGCGCGTCCTGCGCGCCCGGTTCAACGATGCCCGATTTTTCTGGCGGACCGATCAGAAGAAGTCGCTACTGGAGCGGCTGGATTCGCTCAAGCATGTGACTTTCCAGAAGGATCTGGGCAGCTACTACGATAAAACGCAGCGCGTGCAGCGGCTTTGCAGTTGGTTGAGCGAGATCCTGAAACAGAACGAAGTTGCGGTTCGCCCGGGAGTGATTCATAAAGCGGTTTGCCTGGCCAAGACTGACCTGACCACCGAACTCGTGAAGGAGTTCACCGAGTTGCAGGGAATTGTTGGCGGGCTCTATGCGCGAGCGCAGCAGCTTGATTCCTCGCTTCCGGAGGCGACGCGGCTTGCGATCGCCGATGCCGTCTACGATCAGTACAAGCCCGAGTCCACAGACGACGAAGTTCCGCGCTCGATCGAAGGAGCGGTGCTTTCCATCGGCGACAAGGCCGATACGATCGCGGGAATGTTCGCTCTGGGGCTGGTTCCGAGCGGATCGAAGGATCCGTTTGCGCTGAGGAGGCAGGCGAATGGGATCGTCAAGATCATCGCCGAGAAGAAACTTCCGCTCAAGCTGAACGAGCTGATGCAGGACGCGCTCGCCGGCTATCAGAAGTCGGAAGCGGAGAAGAAGTTTGTTGCGGATGAGCAATATCACGAATCAGTCAAGACTTTCTTCCGCGAGCGCCTGGAGTTTTATTTGCGGGATGTGCGCGGATATTCGCACGATGTAGTGAGAGCGGTTCTGGCGGCAGATGCCGACGATGTCGTCGACGCAATTGCCCGGGCGGAAGCGGTGAAGGAAGTCCTGCACATGCCGGAGTTTCAGGCAATCGGAGCCGCGTGCAAGAGAATGCGGAACATTCTGCGGCAGGCAGACGAAAAGAAGATCTCTCCAGCGGCGAAGGTTGAATCCTTGCCGAACTCCGCAGCGGAAGAAAAGAATCTGATTGCGTATCTCGAAGAGGAAGGTCCGCGAGTGGAGGGTTACAGGGCGGGGAAGAAGTATCTCGACGCGCTCCGGACTCTCGCGACGGCGCGCGAGCCGGTGGACAAGTTCTTCGACAAGGTAATGGTGATGGTGGAGGACGAGCGGGTGCGGGCGAACCGGCTGGCTCTGTTGCGCGCGCTTTTGAAGGAGTTCTCCACGATTGCCGATTTCTCCGAAATTGCGATGGAAGGAAAAGCGTGACGGATTTCACTGAGCGAACGCGCTCGGCGCTGTACAATATCGTTTTTCTGGAATCTTCAACGGAATTGAATCTGACATTACACAAAGGACTCATATATGGCGACGATGACTCTCCCCGAAACTGAAGCGAAAGAAAGCAAGAGCAAGCATTCTTCAACGAAGTATGTCTATTCGTTCGGCGGCGGCAAGGCCGACGGCAACGGCAAGATGAAAGACGTTCTTGGCGGCAAAGGTGCAGGCTTGGCCGAGATGACTAACGCCGGACTGCCTGTACCTCCCGGATTCACGATTCAGACGGAAGCCTGCCGCGAATACATGCGCGGAGGCCTGTCGCCCGACGTCGACAAGCAGATGGACGAGGCGCTGGCGAAGCTCGAGGCGCTGCAGGGACAAAAGCTCGGTACCGGGGAGAATCCACTACTGGTGAGCGTTCGGTCGGGCGCGAAGTTCTCCATGCCGGGCATGATGGACACCATCCTGAATCTTGGCTTGAACGATCAGAGCGTGCAAGCTCTCGCGAAGAGGAGCAACAATCCGCGATTTGCCGCGGATTCCTACCGCCGGCTGATTCAGATGTTCGGCAACGTTGTGCTCGACATCGAGAAGGCGGCCTTCGACGAGGTCTTCGACGCGAAGAAGAAGCAGAAGAAAGCCAAGATGGATACCGACCTCGACGCGAAGGCGCTGCAGGAAGTAATCGCGGAATACAAGAAAGTGGTGAAGAAGCACGCCAAGCGTGACTTCCCCCAGGATCCGCGCGAGCAGCTGGTGATGGCGCGCGACGCGGTGTTCCGCTCATGGCAGAACGACCGCGCCAAGCATTATCGGCGCATCAACAACATCGACGACATGCTGGGGACGGCGGTCAACGTGCAGGCGATGGTCTACGGCAACCTGGGCGACACCAGCGGAACGGGCGTAGGCTTCACGCGGAATCCAGCAACCGGCACGAACGAGTTCTATGGTGAATTTCTGATGAACGCGCAGGGTGAGGACGTGGTCTCGGGCGTGCGTACTCCGGTTCCGATCCTCGAACTCAAGAAAATCATGCCCAATGTCTATGACCAGCTCCGCGAAATTACTACTCGCCTGGAGAAGCATTACAAAGACATGCAGGATTTCGAATTCACCATCCAGGACGGCAAGCTCTACATGCTGCAGACCCGGAATGGCAAGCGGACCGGGCTTGCGGCCGTTCGGGTGGCCATTCAGATGGTCGACGAAGGACTGATCACGAAGGAAGAAGCGATCTTCCGAGTTGAGCCTAATCAGCTGTACGACTTCCTGGTTCCGCGGCTGGATGAGAAGAGCACCAAAGTGGAAGTGCTGGCCACGGGACTGCCAGCGTCGCCTGGGGCCGCGGTAGGGCAGATTGTTTTCACAGCTGATGCAGCGGTCGAAGCGGTCCAGAAGGACGGGAAGACGTCGGTCATCCTGGTTCGTGCCGAAACGACTCCGGAAGACATTCACGGGATGGAAGTCGCGAAGGGCATTCTGACTTCTCGCGGCGGGATGACCAGCCACGCTGCGGTCGTCACACGCGGCATGGGCAAGTGCTGCGTCGCGGGCGCGGGCGATGTGGATGTGAATGAGAAAGCCCGCGAAATGCGCGTAAAAGGCCAAACGTTTAAAGAGGGAGACTGGATTTCTCTCGATGGCACGACGGGCCGCGTGATCAAGGGCAAATTGAACACGATTCCGCCGAACGCGGAGGATCCCGAGCTGCAGAAGTTCATGCAGTGGGCGGACCCGCACCGCACGATGAAAGTCCGCGCCAATGCCGATATTCCGCGCGATGCGATTCAGGCGCGCGCTTTCGGAGCGGAAGGCATCGGCCTGTGCCGCACCGAGCACATGTTTTTCGGCGAGGGAAAAATTGGTCCGATGCGCGAGATGATTTTGGCGGACAACGAGAAGGGCCGTCGCGCCGCGCTCAAAAAGCTTCTGCCATTGCAGCGGGCAGATTTCGCCGGGGTCTTCAAGGCAATGGATGGGCTGCCGGTGACGATCCGGACACTCGATCCGCCGCTGCACGAGTTCCTGCCGCGCCGCGAAGAACTGATGGTCGACATCGCGCTGCTCTCCTCTTACAGCGCGAAGCAAAAGAAAGAACTGGTCGCGAAGTATAAAGATTACGGCATCAAGGGCGTGGGCGACCTGAAGAAAGGACTGCCTCCGCTTCTGGCGCGAGTCGAGCAGTTGCACGAGTTCAATCCGATGCTAGGACATCGCGGTTGCCGCCTCGGCATCACCTATCCTGAGATCACCGAGATGCAGGCGCGTGCGATTTTTGAGGCCGCGGTTGACTGCACGAAGAAGGGAATCAAGGTTCTTCCCGAAGTCATGATTCCGCTGGTCGCGACTCTGAAAGAAATGGCGAATCAGGGAGCAATTGTTCGCCGCGTGGCCGAGGAAGTCTTCAAAGAGAAGGGAACGAAGATCGACTACATGGTCGGCACGATGATCGAATTGCCGCGTGCAGCCCTGGTTGCAGACGAGATCGCAAAGGAAGCGGAATTCTTCTCGTTCGGAACAAACGATCTGACGCAGACGACGTTCGGGTTCTCGCGCGACGACGTCAACAAAGTCCTTCCGACCTACCTGGCAGAAGGAATTTTGAAGCAGGATCCGTTTGCGGCGCTCGATCAGGATGGGGTCGGACAGCTGGTCAAGATTGCCACCGAGCGCGGTCGCAAGACGCGTTCGAACCTGAAGGTCGGAATCTGCGGCGAGCACGGAGGCGAGCCTTCGTCGGTGGAGTTCTGCTACCGCACAGGGCTGAATTATGTTTCTTGCTCACCGTTCCGCGTGCTGACCGCGCGGCTGGCGGCGGCTCAGGCCGCGGCTGCCGAAAAACTGAAAGTCGAAGGCGGAAGAACCAAATAGACGCACAGCACGGGGGACGCGGCAGGCTTAAGGTCTCCGTAGCGGCTGCGTCCTCAGAGTTGTGATCACTGCACTCTTTGCAGGCGCGCGATTAGTTTCTGAGGGAGGCTCTCGTCCGATTCGGACCAAAGGCGGCGAGAAGTTGCGCGCGTCTTCATCTCGAGTTTCTTCGTGAACTCGATCAGCTTCAGCACGTTATCTCGAATCTTGGCTTCGGTTTCGTCCGTCAGTCGAACGTTTTCCTGCACAAAAAGCGAATCTAGGCCGAAATCGATCTGGATCTGCCCGGTTTCTTCCTGCGCGCCATCCTCGAATTCCTCACCCTGCACAGTGAATTTCACCTGGCTTGGAGCGAGCGTCCAGTGGCCGTCTTCGTCGGGCACCCAAAGGTCCCAATAGGCGTTGAAGACGTATGCGTAATCGTCATGGATCAGGTCGGCGGCGACCACTAAGGCTTCTTCCGGACTGATTCCCGGGGAAAGGCGCCGCTCCAGAACACTCGCCTCATTCCACGAAACCGGTTGTACGGCGATGTAGGTCACGCCCCGCCGTTGCTCGGAAAAAGGGAATTGCTGCAGAACCGCGAGCGTATGGGGCAGCATCGACGGTCCGCTGAAGTCGGAAAACCACAAGCTTAGATAAAGAGGGTCGGGCATAACGGGCTTCTTGCTTCTATTGTAATGCGGGAATCGCGGTCGAACCGCGCATGAACGCCCATACTTACGAGGACCGCGAATCCACGGGCAGATAGGAAGAATACTCTCCCGAAGAGAAAGTTACCTTGCCGCTTGCGGAATCAACCTTGTCGGCAGGCGTGACCGGAATGGTTGCTTTGACCAGCGTCCCGTCGAGATTCGATTCAATCTCGAGAAAACCGTTCAACTCCTTGAGCCGTTCGCGGATGCCGGCGAGTCCCACGCCCACATTTCCCGTTTTCCAGAAGCGGTCAAGAATCTCCCGCGGTACGCCCATTCCGTAGTCCTTGACGGTGAGAATGACCTTGGAATCGTCTGCGCACACACGTACCTCGACGGCGCGGCTACCGGAATGGCGGTGAACATTGGTGAGAGCTTCCTGCATGATACGGAACAGAGCCGTCTCTGTCCGGCGCGGGAAACGATGAACATGGGCCGGGAGATCGAGATGAGTCGCAATGCCGCTGCGCTTTCCGAATCCCTCGACATACCACTTCGCGGCCGAAACGAAGCCAGCCTCGTCGAGCAGAGGTGGATGCAAGAGGTGAGACAAGGTACGTGTGTCAGAGATGGAACGATCGACGAGAGTGCGGGCGTCGCGGAGGTGGCCGGAGTCGGTCGAGTATTCTTTGGCCAGCATATCGAGGCTGATTTTCGCGGCGGTGAGGTCCTGGCCGAGGCTGTCGTGCAGTTCGCGGGCGAGGCGCCGGCGTTCTTCGTCCTGAACGCGAAGCAGCTTTACGGAGAGCCTTTGTAACGCTGCAGTGCGCTGTTCCACCACGCTTTCGAGCGCATCGTGAGCCCGCTGCAAAGCTTTCTCGGCAGCTTCCCGCTCGCGGAGATGGTCGCGAATCTCGTATTGCCGTCGCCGCGCCAGCAGCGCGCTTCGCACTGCACTGATCAGTGTGACGGGGCGAAGCGGCCGCTCGAGCAAGGTGACATTCCCCAACGGAGCGCGCGAACGAACCGCTGACTCGCTTGTAGCCGTGCTCAATCCGCTTCCTGTAAGGACGATGATCGGGAAGTCGGACCAGCGCGGCTGCTGCGAAAGCTTCTGCGCTAACACTCCGATTGAGCCGTTTTGCAATACTTCTTCGGTGATCACCGCGGCTCCGGCATGTTCGCAGACGGAGCCTTCCAGGTCCTGAATTTGGATACAAATGTGCACGCTGACCGAGGATTGTCGCAAGACCCGCTCGATCAGCGACGCATCCTTGCCAAAGGGGGCGAACACCAGGACCGAAAGACCATCCGTGCTAATCTCTGCCATTCAGCGGACCTTTCTGCATCAATGGCGCTAGCGAGGTGAGGCTCCCGGAGAGAATGCCCTGAAAATCGGAAACCGGGGCGCCCACCTTAATGTTTTCGGGGCCAAGTCTCAGTTCGCGAATGGAGCGCTCGTGTCCACCGCTTCGTTTTTTCATCATAGAGATGGCCTGGCGCACTTGCCCGTGTGCTTCGAAGTACCGCAGCACCAGGATGTTATCGGCGAGATAACTGACGTCAAGGGGCGTATGCATGGCGCTGCCAACCAGTCCCATTTGAGCCAGCACGAGCAAAGTGAGCACTCCACGGTTATTGAGATAGGTCAGGAGTTCGTGCAGATGGAGCGCGAGAAATTGCTCGCCGGGCATCGCCTGAAGAAAGCCGTTCAGGCTGTCGATCAAAACCATCCGCACATCGTTTTTCTCGATAGAGGAACGGACCATATCCGAGAATTCACCGGCCGAGACCTCTGCCGGATCCAAATGCGCAATGGAGATTTGTCCCGACCGAGTGAACGGTTCAATGTCCATCCCGAGGCTTGCTGCGCGGCCGAGCAGAGTGCTGACCGTTTCTTCAAAGATGAACGCCGCTGTGCGCTCTCCTCGTTCGGCCGCGGTGACCAGCCACCGCAGTGCGATGGTGGTTTTTCCGCAACCGGCAGGTCCAATCAAGAGAGTGCTGGTTCCGCGCCCGAGCCCGCCTCCGCAAAGCTTATCCAGTTCCGCAATGCCGCAGGGGGCAATGCTTTTGTCGTCACGAGCATCGTCGTATTCAGCCGCGATGAGGCGGGGAAATACCATAACGCCGCCGCTTCGAATGACATAGTCGTGAAACCCCTCGCGAAACGCGCAGCCGCGGAGTTTGGTGACCTCCAATCGCCGGATTGTTTTGCCGTATTCACGGGCAACACGGCTCATCGAGACCACGCCGTGAACGATGCTGTGGAGTTCGAGGTCGGCATAACGGCTGCTGCGATCATCAAGCAGAAGAACCGTGCAATTCTCGGGAGCATATTCTTTCAGCGAGAGAACCTGCCGGCGATAACGGAGGGGATCCTTCGCAAGCATCCGCACTTCGGATAGCGCGTCGATCACGAGGCGATTCGGTTTGCGGCGGTCGACTTCCGCCATGATCGCCTGCACGCGGTCATTCAATTCGACTTCCGCTGGATGAAAGACGGTGTACTGCCCGTTAGGCCTGAGGTCCTCTTCGCTGGGTCGGACTTCGAGCACGTCAGATTCTTGCAGCGTCAGCCCGTGCATGGCGGCGACGGCCCTTAGTTCTTCGGACGATTCCGAAAGGGTTACATAGAGGACTCTCTCACCCTTTCGGCGTCCTTCGTCCACGAATTGCAAGGCGAGAGTAGTTTTGCCCGTGCCGGGCTCCCCTTCGACGAGATAAAAATGGCCGAGAGGGAAGCCGCCACCTAAGACGTCGTTAAGGCCGTCACATCCAGAACTGCAGCGTGTTGCGGCCGGCGCCGATTGTTCTTCCAGCATGAGTTGCGAGGCGCGCTCCTTTCTTCGTGGATCGTGCGAAGTCACACACGCTTTGCCGATGCAACCCGCATCCAGTTTCATTTTTTGGAGTACGAGCGATTCCGTAAATACACTGTTTTCTGTAGTTAAGACGGTGATTCCTTTTTCAATCCGATTTTTCTCGCAGACCGAGTGTTCGACATTACCCGAGGTGTCCCAGGAAGCACAAGAAACCAGAAAATGCGCGCCCGCGGGGGCGGGCGCTATCCAGAAAATACCTATGCGTGAATTGAGAGCTCGTTGCCTGAGGATGCGCGTTTTTTGACAGTGCCCAGAACGACTGTTAACATGAAAAATTCGTCCGGCAAATCTTCAAGATCGTCCCCGTCGTCTAGCCCGGCCTAGGACATCGCCCTTTCACGGCGGTAACACGGGTTCAAATCCCGTCGGGGACGCCAA
>DATJOA010000117.1:0-15712 GCA_035507635.1 Candidatus Acidiferrales bacterium | reverse complement strand
GCGCAGCTTGCGGTCCGCGGTGACGCGTGCGAATTTGAATCGTCCGCACAGCACTGGGGATACCGCATTGGAAGTCAGATTTACGATGCGTATCTCGCCGGCAAAGTGGCTCCGAGCGGGATTCGACGCTTGTTCCTGGCTCATCTCGACGAACCCGGATTGGCCCGCAAGGTATGCGGCGCTGTCATTTCCAAGCTACGCGCACTCTCACGTCCGCAAGCCCGTGCTGCCCACGCCTAGATCCAGCTCGCTGCATCCACAGCCTCGACGCGCAGAGCGCAATCAAGCTAAGCTAGAACCCGTAGCGTGGCTGAGTGCGGCCTGCTGATTGCGAGCGACCAACGACCAAGGACTGACCTCTGAACGCCGAATCCATCCGCCAACTGTTCGAACAGGTCCGGAAGGGAGAGATCACTCCCGACGCTGCCGTCGATCGTCTGCGGCATCTTCCATTCGAAGATCTCGGATTTGCGAAAGTCGATCATCATCGCGCGCTGCGCGCGGGCATGCCCGAAATCATCCTCGGAGAAGGGAAGACGCCTTCCCAAGTCGCAGGCATTTTTGCGCGGCTCGCGAAACACGGAGGAAACGTTCTGGCCACACGCGCCAACGAAAAACAATTTTCCGCGGTGAAGAAAAAAGTTCGCGGCGTTGAATATCGAGAACTTGCGCGTGCCATTGTGCTGCAAAAGGATTCGACCCGATACGGCAAAGGCGTGATTGCCGTCGTATCCGCGGGTACGAGCGACATTCCCGTCGCCGAAGAAGCCGTGGTCACCGCCGAACTCATGGGTAATGAAGTCAACCATTTCTATGACGTCGGTGTGGCTGGTATTCATCGTCTGCTGGCGAATCGAGAGGCGTTGACGAAAGCTCGCGTAGTGATTGTTTGCGCCGGAATGGAAGGCGCTCTGCCAAGCGTCGTGGGAGGATTAGTTGGAGTCCCGGTCATTGCCGTACCGACCAGCATCGGCTATGGCGCATCGTTCAAAGGCATGGCCGCGCTGCTCGGGATGCTGAACTCCTGCGCCTCAAACGTCAGCGTCGTGAATATCGACAACGGATTCGGCGCGGGATACGTGGCGTCGCTGATTAACCGACTGCCTTAAATTAAATTTCGGTCCAACAAGAAGGCGCGGCTCGCGGCCGCGCCTCCGTGCTACTCGACAAGATTACGACTTGTCGACCGTCAGTTTGTTGTCGACGGAGAAGGCGCCGAACACCTGGTTAGCGCGCATTCCGGCGATGTCTTTATCCGCCTTGCTGTCGACCGATCCATACAAAGTAACGTGTCCATTCGCCACGACGATGCGGATCGGACGCGCCGGGTCCATCGCGTACTTGCTAAGCATCGTGTCGCGATAGATCGCGCGCATCGCACGCAGCCGGATCCCGTCATCAAACATCGAGACCGGCGCGATCGAAACATTGTCGATGACGTCCTTCACGCCCGGCATGTTCGCGATGTCAGCCATCGCTTCATCACGGCCCACGCCCGTGCGGTCCTGGCCTTCGACGGTCACGACTCCGTCCTTGACGCCGATGGCGAAGTAGTCGAACGTGCTGTCATAGCCCACGCGCACGTAGCGCAGCTTGGTTGCCAGTTTCTGCTCCAGTTGCTCGTCCGGAACGTTCGCTCCGGCTACCGTGATCAGGTTGCGCACGCCCTGCGCATTTGCCGTTTTGCGCACCAGTTTGGCGGCGTCCAGCTTCTGCTGGTAGAGATCGACCGTGCCCGTCAGGGTCACGATGCCGTCCTCAACCGTGGACTGCACATTCTTGAACTGCTTCTTCGCCGCGAGTTTGTGCGTCACCGTGCTTTGCAGCTGTGCGTCATAGCGCGCAGCCGGTCCGTTATCAGCCATCAGGCTTGCGCTCAACAGGGCCACCGCGAGCAGCGATGCCGCCATCGCGAGCAAGTCTTTCTTTCTTCCTGCGATCATAAAGGTCACCTCCGACCCTTTTGACGAATCTTTACGAATTAACTGCATGGTTAATTGTTTGATGCTTGGGGTCTATCGCAAGATGCATCTACGGCAGAGAAATCGCGGGCAGAATCATGGCGCGCGGAGAGCAACTTTTCTGCGTATGGCGGGTTCGTAAAAGCGGGCGAAGATCGCTTGTTTCTCCGCCCCTAATCGTTGTTCTGGATTCTATTTCCTGATTCCCGACCAGTCGGTCAGAAGCACCGGCGCTCCGTCCTTGACGATCGTCGGATAGACCTTGTCGAAGCCCTTGTGATGACCGGGGCCGTAGTTCAGCACCAACTTCGATCCCAGGCCCATATTCATGTCGTGGATCGACTCGATTCCATCGATGAAACTTTCGCGCGTCAAGTCTTTGCCGGCGCGTTTCAAGCCTTCGACGAACACCATCGCATCGACAAAGCCTTCGAGGCTCACAAAGCTCGGCGGCGTCGACGGATTATATTTCTCGAGATCCTTGCGGTAGAGAGCGACTGTCGGATAATCGATGCGATCGTAGGGGGGAACCACCTGAGTGATAATCGTGCCCTCCGCGTCGGGGCCGGCTTCTTTGATGAATTCCTCGGTGCCGACAAACGAAACCGTCAGAAATTGAGGATGCCATCCCGACGCATGCGCCTTCTTCACAATTGCTACCACCGGAGCATAGGGACCAACCACAATCACCGCCTCGGGACGGGCTGCCATCAAGGTCTGCAATCCGGAATCGACGTCCATCGTGTTACGAGCGAAGGTTCCTAATGACGCGGGTGCGGAGTTATGCCGCTTGAGCGCCAGTTTCACGCCATCCAGCACGGTCTTTCCGAATGCGTCATCTTGATAGAGCACCCCGATCTTGTGAATGTCTATCTCCCACAGCCGGTCGACCTGCTCCCTGGTCTCATCGTAGTAGCTGGCGCGCACGTTTACGATGTCGTGCTTGAACGGTTCATACAGAAGTTGCGCACCGGTGAACAATCCTACGACTGGAATCTTCTCTTCTTGCGCCATGGGGACATAAACGGCTGCTGTCGGCGTTCCGACAAAAAAGCCGAGCCCGAATACCCCTTCTTTCGTCATGCGTTTGAAGCAGCCCGGAGCCTTCTCGGGATCGTAGCCGTCATCGAAGGCCAGCAACTGGACCTTGCGTCCGAATACGCCTCCTTCGTCATTGATTGCGTGCAGGTAGACCGTAGCGCCCATCACGGTTTGCTGGCCGAGGAAATGAGCGGGGCCGTCGAGCGCCGAGCAGGATCCAATCAGAATGCTGTTGTCGGTGATGCCGGGAGTCTGTGCCGGCGAGTAAGAGACTGCAAAACTACAAACGGAAAGCAAACCCAGCGCAGCGCGAAGCCAAATCCAGGCAAAATCCGTCCTTTGCCAGTTCATCCGCAATTCCCCTTGCCAAGTATTTCCCCCGCACCGGGCTACACTCGCTAAGGCGGTCAAGTTGTAACGTGCGTGAGATTCGTTTCGCCATTGTGCCACGCCGAAACATCTCCGATGACGAATGCGACGCACGAAGGTAACGAGAGAAAACAAACGTTCCAGTCGTCGTCCCCAGTTTTGTATTGCCGTTTTTGGGATTACCCCCGTAACTTTCGAGCGGGTACCCACACGTCTAGTCTAGATCGTGCGATTTCTGAGGGGGAATCGGCGAATGGGGCAACGTGTCACTCCGACGGGACCGTCAGACCTCGTTCGGGCTAACCGCCTGAAAAAGGCACTGGAGACAGGCGCGTCGCCCGAGTTTATCCGCTCCGATGCCCCGGCTGTTCCAGAGGGCGGCTCGCACCCCGAACCTCAATCTTCCGCGCTATTCGAAGCCTTCAGCCGGCAAAATCAAAACTGGGAAGCCCGCCAACATTTTCTCGAGCAGATTTCGCAGGCATCTCCGGATGCTCTCTGCATTACCGGACTCAACCACAACGTCTTGTGGGCGAATCAGACCTTTGTGCGGTTATTCGGCTATCCAGCCTCCGAAGTTGTTGGCCATTCGCTGGAAAGCCTGATCGTACCGCCGGATCGTCTCGCCGAATCGCGATGGATTGGCGAGACGCTCGTCAGAGGCGAGCGGATCTCGCTCGAAACCAAGCGTCGCAGGAAGGAAGGCACCCTCCTCGAGGTCTCCATTTCCTGTGCACCGCTTCTGCTTGAGGGCAAGGTTGCCGGGTTCTTTGCGGGATATCACGACATCTCCGACCGCAGGCGCGTGGAAGCGCTCAGTTCTGCGCTGTATCGCGTGGCTGAGAAAAGCAGCACCGCGCGCGATCTGCAGCAGTTCTTCGCCGCCGTCCACGGCATCGTTGACGAACTGCTTTATGCCCGGAACTTCTATATCGCGCTTTACGATCCTGCCACCGACATGCTGACCTTTCCCTACTTTGTCGATGAGCAGGACGTGGCTCCGTCGCCAAAGAAAATGAGCCGCGGCCTCACCGACTACATCATCCGAACAGGCGAACCACTGCTGGCCACGCCCGAAGTGCTGCAAGCCATGGAAGAGCGCGGCGACGTTGCTCGGAATGGATCACGCTCGCTCGACTGGATGGGTGTTCCTCTCCGGGTGAACAGCCATACGTTTGGAGCGCTGGTGGTGCAGACATATTCGAAGAACATCCGGTACGGAGAGCGCGACAAGGAAATCCTCACCTTTGTTGCCCGCCAGCTTGCCAGCGCCATCGAGATCAAGCGCAACGAACTTGCCCTGCGCCGTTCGGAAGCCCGCTACCGTTCGCTGGTGCAGAGTTCGGTATACGGAATCTACCGCTCAAGTCTCGAAGGTAGATTCCTCGATGTAAATCCGGCGCTGATTTCGATGCTGGGGTACGAATCGGCGGAGCAGGTTTTGATGCTGGATCCGGAAAAGGACATTTTTGCGCAGCCCCAGGAGCATACGCGCCTGATCGCTGACTTTCGCCGTACCGGCCGTCTCGACGGAGTTGAACTCAAGTGGAAGCGCAAAGACGGAAGCGCCATTACCGTGCGCATCAGCGGACGCGCCGTGAGCAGCGCCGACGAACCGGCTGACGTTCTTGAAGCTATCGCCGAAGATGTCACCGACCGCCGCGTTCTCGAAGATCAGTTGCGGCAGGCACAAAAAATGGAAGCTGTCGGCCGGCTCGCGGGCGGCGTCGCGCACGACTTCAACAATCTTTTGATGGTCATTAGCGGATACGCCGAAGTGATTCTGTCGAATCTCCCACCCGACCATCCGCTGCATGAAAAAGGACGATCCATCCAGCAGGCCGCGGACCGCGCTACAACTCTGACGCGCCAGCTGCTGGCTTTCAGCCGCAAGCAACTTCTCGAACTGAAGGTCATTGATGTAAACGCGATCGTGCAAGATATGGAGCGGCTGCTGCGTCCGCTGATCGGCGAAAACGTGGAACTCATCACCGTTCTCACTCCGGAAGCTGCGCACACGCGCGCCGACTCCGGCCAGCTCGAACAGGTGCTGATGAACCTGGTCGTCAACGCCAAAGACGCCATGCCTGGAGGCGGCCAACTCACGATCCAGACCCAGAATATTCTGATGGACGAAAGCCACCGCCGCGGCCAGCAGTTTATCCGGCCCGGCCGCTACGTGATGCTTTCGGTCCGCGACACCGGCACAGGCATGGACAAAGAAACGCAGTCGCGAATCTTTGAGCCATTTTTCACCACCAAGGAAAAGGGCAAGGGCACCGGCCTCGGACTTTCCACCGTCTACGGCATCGTCAAGCAGAGCGGCGGATACGTGATGGTCCAGAGCGAAGTCGGGCAGGGAAGCAATTTCCAGATTTATCTCCCGCAAGTCGAAGGCGACGTCGAGACGAAGGCGGCGCCTGCTCCCGATGCAGCTTCCGGCGGCAATGAAACGATCCTGCTGGTGGAAGACGAAGAATCCGTGCGCCAGCTCGTGCGTGACACGCTCTCCGCTAAGGGTTACGCCGTCCTCGAAGCCGATAGCGGAGAAGCCGGGCTGGCAGCTGCTGGCACACACAAAGGAAAGATCGATCTCGTGATCACCGACGTGGTCATGCCCGGCATGGGCGGACGCGATCTGGTCAAAAACCTCGGCAAAACACGGCCCGAGACCAAAGTCCTCTATCTCTCGGGATACACCGAAGACGCCATCCTCAGTGAAGGGTCTAACGAAAGCGGTACGGCGTTCCTGCAGAAGCCCTTCAGCCTGCAAAGCCTGTCGCGCAAAGTGCGGGAAGTCCTCGGATAGCTGCGGTTTCCACTCAAGGAGGCTGATTTCTTCCCTCATGCAACTTTTTTGTTGCAACTGCGTCCTATGGATGGAAGATATAGTTCCGCGCGTGAAGATGTGGGCTCACGCTCAATACTGGGGATCTGATGCTGATCAAAAAGGCCGAGGATATTCGTTCCTCTGAGATCACTCCGAGGAATCTGTACCTGAACCGGCGCGAGTTTCTTGCCGGAGCCGCCATCGCAGGCGCCGCGGTTGCGGCGGGGGTCGAACTCCGCGAAACGTTCAAGCCTTCTCTCACGGCGCTTGCAGGAAATAAAATTAACGGAACTAAGAAGAGCCCGTTCAGTACAACCGAAACCATCACACCTTACAACGATGTTACCCACTACAACAACTACTACGAGTTCTCGACGGAAAAAGATGAGCCTGCCGAATTGGCGAAAAATTTCCGCACCCGGCCATGGAAGGTCAAGATTGACGGCGAAGTCGCCAAGAAGCAGGAACTCGACGTCGACACGATCATCAAGATGGCGCCGCCGGAAGAGCGCATTTATCGGCATCGCTGCGTTGAAGGATGGTCGATTGTCGTGCCTTGGGTGGGATTCTCGCTGAGCGAGTTGATCAAGCGCGTGAACCCGACGACCAAGGCAAAATATGTGCAATTCACCACGCTTTTCGATATGACGCAGATGCCGGGACAGCGCAGGAACGTTCTCGACTGGCCGTATGTCGAGGGCCTGCGCATGGACGAAGCGATGCATCCGCTGGCGCTACTCTGTTTCGGGATGTATGGCGAAGACCTTCCCAATCAGGATGGGGCGCCCCTGCGCATGGTCGTGCCCTGGAAATACGGATTCAAGAGCGCCAAGGCCATTGTGCGGATTCACTTCACCGACAAGCAGCCGATGAATACCTGGAACGTCTCGGCGCCGAATGAATACGGTTTCTACGCGAATGTGAATCCGAACGTGGATCATCCGCGCTGGAGTCAGGCCAAAGAACGCCGCCTTGGAGAATTCTTCAAACGCCCCACGCTGATGTTCAACGGCTACGACCAGGTTGCCAGCCTGTATGCGGGGATGGATTTGAGAAAATATTTCTGAGCCGCGAACTATGAGCGATGAGCAGTGAGCAATGAGTAGGACAGCCATCATCGGCCGTCCGCGAGCGTATTTCGCTAAAGCTGAATGCCAACGGCTACGCGCAGCTGGCTAACAGCTAATAGGTAGAAGATGGTTCCATGCTCCGCCTTTCCAAACCCGCCGTCTTTCTCGCCTGTCTCGTGCCCGTGGGGATCCTCGTCTGGCGCGGATTCCACGACGAACTCGGTGCTAATCCCATCGAATTCATTACCCACAGCACCGGCAACTGGACGCTGATTTTTCTCCTCATCACTCTGGCTGTTACTCCGCTGCGAAAACTCGCACGCCAGTACTGGCTCATCAATTTCCGCCGTATGTTTGGGCTTTTCGCGTTTTTCTATGGCACGCTGCACCTGATGACCTACGTCTGGCTCGATAAATTCTTCGATGTGCACGAGATGCTGAAAGACATTGCCAAGCGCCGCTTCATCACGGCGGGCATGACAGCATTTATCCTGATGCTGCCGCTGGCGCTAACCTCGACCAGGTGGGCGATGCGCAAACTGGGAGGCAGGCGCTGGCAGACTCTGCATCGCCTGATCTATTTCAGCGCCGCCGCCGGAGTGGTTCATTACATCTGGCTGGTGAAGGCCGATTTAAGAAAGCCGCTCGAATACGCGGCAGTGCTGGGAGCGCTGATTGCATACCGGCTTGCGATATGGATCATGGCCAATCTAAAGCGTGCGCGGAGCATCGACGGCGCCTCGAGAGTTGAGGCTGTCGAGACGTAACACAGGGACAAACCGCGATTCCAATCACAAAACAGGCGCGGCCGAAGCCGCGCCGTTTCACATCAGACTTTGCTACTTTTTGCGGAATGACGAACGCGGCCGGGCAAACGGCTTCACGACAAACAGGTGCGGCCTCGCCGCCGATGACGCGGAGGAGCTTTGTTCTACGAAGACTCCAGAAGTTACCTGGCCATTCGCATCGGTTTCGATGAATGGGAACGTGGTGCCGTCGACCGAGTAATACGTGATATCAAAGCCGCCGTTTAGTGTGCTGTTGGAGTTGCTGCCGGCGTTAGCTCCAATTCCCCCTCGGCCATTCGAATCCGGCGTAGTGTAGGTTCCGCTCAGAGCCAGACCTTGATTCGGGCTGCCGCTTGGTTGGTAGTTTTCATCGACCACTCCTGTGACCGTCAGCCCCGTAGTGTTCGTCGCGAACTCGGCAATGTCATCGACCTCCACTCCGTCCGTCAGATTTACGCCCGTGAAGTTCAAGGCATACCCTTGCGAACCGGCCAAGGTATTCTGAGTCTGAGGGAAGGCGGCGCCGATCATAACCCCGTTATTGTCGGTCTCAAGCAAAAACACCCCGTTGTTGTAAGGATATGCCACGTACTGTGTTCCGTCGCTGAACCCTGCCAGGCTAACCGTGTAGCGACCCGCTCCGGCAGTTGCATAGCTACCCGAAAAGGTGACCGGACTCGGAGAAACGGTTCCCGTATTGTTGGAGTCGGCAGTCGAGGAACTGGTGATGTTCCCTGCGCCATCTGTCACGATGAATCCCCCAGCCGCCGAAGCATTCGTGGCGGTCGGGTAAGAGCCTGCCATCGTAAATGCCAGAGTCCCGCTTGGGAATGTACCGCTCGTCTGCGCATACGCATCCCCGATGAGGTTCGCAAACGTATCCATCTCGATGACCTTCAGGTGCGACGCATCGATGGCGATCACGTCGCAGGTCAGAGGAACGCCAAAAGTATTGCTGGGAAATGTCGCACTCAGCGTAGTCGAGGGAGTCGATGACGGCCCCAGGACTAGTGAACCGCTCAGGGCCTGATTGGTATAAGCAAACTGCGAATCGTTGAAGTCGACAAGACCGGAGATGGCTCCGCCCGATCCGACAGTGAAATTACCGACCGTCGCGAACAGGTTCGCATTGGTGCCGCTGGAATAGTCCTCCCCTGCCAAGCTGAAGGCATACGTTCCAACGGGCGAAACGCCCGAAGATTGCAGGTCGATCGTGCCGCTACCCGTCGCGTTGCTATCGAATTCGGTTACTAATCCGTGCGAACTGTCCTGGAGCACGAAATCAAGGGTGATCGTTCCCAGGGCGGAGGTTCCGAGAGAAATTTCACCCCGTCCATCCACGGTCACGCTGTAGCCATTGCTTCCTGAAATCGCGGAATTCGGAACCGGCGCTGAAAGGTCGGCGTCATTGATGTCGATCGTCCCCGCCGTGATGCCGCCCTGCCCATTCGCAGTAAATGTGCCGAGCAGCGCGTACGGCGCCCCATTCAGGTCAATTCCGGAAACCGAGAAGACGTAAGTCCCATTGAGATTGCTGTTGCTGAAGCTGCCGGACGGCGGCGGGACTGGATTTACGGTACCACTTCCACTGTTTCCGCAGGCTGCCAGCAGGGCGAGCGCGGAGAGAGCGAGAGATAAACCAAGGCAATTGCGAAGCGACATAACTTCCCCCTGACGAAATTTGACCGGATTTTTGGGTCTTCTGGGCTCAGAGTAGCACGTGTGAGTTGCCGGTTGAGTTAACCCGAATCTAGAGAATTAGTAGCGGAAGTAATGAAGAATTCTGCAGCTTTACAAGTCTTTACGATAGTTTCGAGTTTCGAGTTTCACGAAAGGACGAGTAATCACAAGGAAGCCTTAGACCGAGACTCGAAATTCGAAACTGCCTTTAGCCTAGAAACTTGAAACTGTTTCCGCCAACTTTCGCAGCGATTCTTCGTATGGAGCCTTCGCGATTCCTCTTTCTGTCACAATCGCGGACACATACTTCGCCGGAGTAACGTCGAACGCCGGATTCTCAACGCTCACCCCATCCGGCACCATCTGCTTTCCGGCGATATGCGTCACCTCTTTTCCGTTCCGCTGCTCGATCGGAATCTTGCTGCCATCGGCACAAGCCAGATCCACAGTCGAAATCGGCGCGGCAACGTAAAACGGGATACCGTGCTCTTTCGCGAGAATGGCAACCGTATACGTTCCGATCTTGTTGGCGACGTCGCCGTTAGCGGCAATGCGGTCCGCGCCGACGACGATCGCGCCAATCTTCCCCTGCTTCATCATCGCCCCGGCCATGTTGTCGGAAATGACCGTAGTTGGGATGCCGTCCTTCATCAACTCCCATGCCGTGAGCCGCGAGCCTTGCAGAAACGGCCGTGTCTCGTCGGCATAGACATGAATCTTTTTGCCCTGCTCGACGGCCGCGCGGATCACGCCCAGCGCCGTTCCGTATCCTGCTGTTGCCAGCGCGCCGGCATTGCAGTGCGTCAGAACTCCGCCTTCACTCGGCATCAGGGTAGCGCCGTGACGTCCCATCGCCTGGTTCGCGGCAATATCCTCGGCGTGCATCAGCTGCGCCTCTTCGATCAGTTCCTGTTTGATCTGTGGGATCGGACGAATCCGTATGCGCTCGAACTTCTCCTGCATCCGCCGGATCGCCCAGAACAGGTTCACCGCCGTCGGGCGCGTCTTGCCGATGGCGTCGCAAATCTGATCGAAGTCGCGCTTCAGATCGCCCGTCGTCTCGGCCTTCGAATTCTGCACGCCGAGCGCGATTCCCATGCCCGCTGCCACGCCGATCGCGGGCGCGCCGCGCACGACCATGTTGCGGATCACGTCCGCGACCTGCTCGTGCGTCTTGCAGTTCACATACACTTCTTCGGTCGGCAGCTTCGTCTGATCAATGAAGCGCACGCCTTTGTCGGTCCATTGGAGGGTCTGGATCATGATAAGAAAGTTTCAAAAAGCCAGATTCGAGTTTCGCGTTTCACGTTTCGAGAAAGTCAGTTTTGAGTTTCGGGTTTCGAGGAACATCTCGCGGTGAACTGAAGGCGGACGCAAAAACTCGAAACTCGAAACCTGACACTCGGGCCTATGTTTTATGCGCTTCGCACAGATTGCGCGGATTGTTCGTCACCGCCGGCCGGCCGCAAATCTCGCACGCCGCAGCCACGGCGAAGATGTTTGGCTGGGTCTCGTCATTTTGCAGAACATGTTCATTCCGCACGTCATTCGCCGTGAAGATCGACACAAACGGCGCGGGAGCCGCAGCCTTCTCCACGTTCGCGCGGCCCTTCGCTTCTTCGCGCTCCACCAGACACATCACGCCCGCGATTTCGAATCCGAACTCGCGCGCTGCCTCAATCGCCTGGACTGTCGACGATCCAGTCGTGCACACGTCGTCGACGATCACGACGCGCGCGCCCTTCTCGCGGAAGCCTTCAATGCGTTGCCCGGTGCCATGCTGCTTTTCGGCTTTGCGGACGAGAAATCCGCTTAGCTCGCCGCTGACCACCGACACTGCGACGACAATCGGATCGGCGCCCATGGTCAATCCGCCGATCGCCCGCGGCTTCCATTCGCGCTTCTTGATTTCTTCGAGAAATACTTCCCCGGTCAGCCGCGACCCCTTCGCGTCGAGCGTCGTGGTGCGGCAGTCGATGTAATAGTCGCTCGTTCCTCCGGAAGATAGTTTGAACTCACCCAGCCGGAACGACTTGTGGGCAAGGATAGAGAGCAACTTTTGTCGCGAATGCATGAAAATCTACGATACCAGAGATCAAACACGTAGGGACAGCCGCTTCGGCTGTTCGTCGATCGAAGCGAGACGCGGTGTCCGTTGACGCTTAAACGCGTGTCGACCCGAACCATCGTTTGAGGGCCACCACGGACCACACCGCCTCAACAATGCCGAACGGCCACGCTCCCTGCAGAAAGCCGTAGACGGAGCCGAGCGCACACGAGCCGGCAAACGCAAGAATGAACCACCGGCTCTTCGATTCCAGTGCATAGCAGACCAACATTGCTGTCACGGCAAAGAGTCCAAAGAACGTCAAGGCGTCCATCTTCATTCCGTTATCTTCCGCAGCTTTCCATCGCGGGCGTCACACCGTAGCACTGCAGAAACGCGATCGCAAGGCCCTCTGTGGCCAATGCGAATCCAGCGCTCTTTATGGGCCCGAACCGCACAGCGAGCCTCCTGCGTGTTACCCTAAAGTTTCCAGAATAATCAAAAGATAACCGCCCAGCGGCTCTCCATTTGGATTCTGAATCGATCTATGACATTGCACAATGTGCTCAGGCGTTCCATTCCTACCCGTCTTCTAATTCTCGTCGTCGCAATCATTGGTGTTTCTCTCATCGCGCTTGCCGAAGGCACGCGCACGTGGGAGCAGTCGAAGTTTGACGACCTGGTGAAAGGCACGCCCGACGGCGTCGCGGTCCGCAGCGCCGGAGGCCTCGAACTCGCGCCTTCCTTCAAACTGCTTTATTCGACGCCCTCGACCTACATATGGGCCGTCGCCGCTGACGATGCCGGGAATGTCTACGCCGCCACAGGATCGCCCGCGCGCGTCTATCGCATCACTCCGAGCGGAGAGGCGACGATCATCTTCGAACCGCAGGAGTTGCAGGTTCAGGCTCTGCGGGTCGGTCCCGGTGGAGTGATCTTCGCCGCCACCGCTCCCGACGGCAAGGTTTACAAGATCGAGCACAAGTCCGGCGAGAAGAGCGAATCTCGCAAGTCGGAAAACAAGTCTTCGGAATCCGCCAAAGATTCAAAGCCAACGCTGGATCCCAGCTGGACATCGTCCGTTTATTTCGCGCCCGGCACGAAATATATATGGGACCTGATCCTGGACAAGGCCGGCAACCTCTACGTTGCTACGGGGGACCGCGGCGAAATCTACAAGGTCACGCCCAAGGGAGATCACTCGCTATTCTTCAAGAGCGATGAAACCCACATCCGCGCCCTTGCGCTCGACGCTAAAGGAAACCTGATCGCCGGAACCGACGGCAGCGGCCTTATCTACCGCATTTCTCCGGCGGGCGAGGGATTCGTTCTCTATAGCGCGCCGAAGAAGGAAATCACCGCGCTTGCGCTCGATCGCGACGGCAACATTTACGCTGCCGGGATTGGCGAGAAGCGCGCGGGTTCGGGATCATCTACAGGCGCCACGACGTCGATGCTGCTGATCACTGCGCCGACGGCTGCCCCAGCCGCATCTCCGACCGGCCCCGTTCCACTGATCAGCAATCCGAACCCGGTGCAGCTCGGCTCGATTCCAACCGGAGGCGGCGCTGCTGGGGGCTCCGATGTTTACCGTATCGCCGCTGACGGTTCGCCTTCGCGCGTGTGGACCTCGCATGACGACATTGTCTATGCGCTCGCCTTCGACTCGCACGATCGTCTGCTCGCGGCCACCGGAAATCGCGGGCATATCTTCGCGATCGACGGGCCTGACGAGTTCTCCGATCTGTTGAAGGTTCCCGCGTCGCAGGTGACCGGCTTCGCCAAGGCTCCCGGCGGAGGCCTCTACGCCGTCAGCAGCAATCTGGGAAAGGTGTTTATGCTCGGTCCCGGCCCGGCGACCGAAGGTTCGTACGAGAGCGACGTTTTTGACGCGAAGATTTTTTCCCGTTGGGGACGCGTCGATTTCCGCGGCACCGGGAACGTCGATCTGCTGGCCCGCAGCGGCAATGTCGACAACCCAGACCGCAACTGGAGTCCCTGGAAACCAGTCGATCTAAGCAAAGGCGCCGAGATGGGAGTTCCCGCCGCACGCTACGCGCAATGGAAAGTAGTGCTCCACTCGGGTAGCACCAAGCCGTCGGTCGATACGGTGACGCTGAATTACCTGCCGAAGAACGTCGCGCCTGAGATCGACGACGTTTCGGTGCAGCCCGGCGTGCGCTATCAGCCGCTGGCAAAGTCGACCGGCCTCACGCTCGGCGCAGACCTCAGCGGATCGACTGGCGCTCGCTTCGAATCTCCCGTTCCCAGCACGCACGATCGCGACGCCATTGGCGTGAAATGGAGCGCGCACGACGAGAACGATGACGAGCTTGTTTACTCGGTCTATTACCGCGGCGACGGTGAATCCCGCTGGCTGCTGCTGAAAGACAATTTGAGCGACAAGGCCTACTCATTCGACGCCAGCCTTCTTCCCGATGGAGGCTACACGATCAAGGTCATTGCCTCCGACGCGCCGTCGCATTCGCCCGGTGAGGCGCTCACTACTGAGCGTGAGAGCCGCCGCTTTGAGGTCGATACGACTCCGCCACGGATCGAAAACCTGGCAGCTTCTTTCGAGAATGGACAGGTTCATGTCCGCTTCCGCGCCGAAGACAGCTTCTCGACGATCAAACGCGCGGAATTTTCCGTCGATGCCGGAGACTGGCAATACGTCGATCCGGTCGGACAGCTCTCCGATTCGAAGACGGAAGATTACGACTTCAAAGCCCCGCTTACGAATGCAACCGATGCCGCGGCCTCTGAGCACGTAGTCGTGGTGCGGGTCTACGACAAATACGACAACATGGGCGCGGCAAAAACAGTTCTGCACGGCAAGTGAAAACTGATCGGAATCGCGCCGTGCGCGGCCGATTCTTCGAGCCTTCTTAGAATCGGGACATGTCCGAAAGGCCTCTTTCGGCGCATCGCATTCTCTCGCAGAATGTTCTCGATATGCGCCGCCCCGGTTCAGGCTGGAGCCTTCCCCCACTGCTCTTGTTTGCGCATCTCGTCGTTCTGACAGCCTGTTCCGGGGTTTCCAATTCCACGCTGAGTACCGGCGGCAATGGTGGCAACAACGGCGGCACGGGCGGCAGCAATCTTGCCTGCAACGTCATGTCGGCCGGCCAGGGCGCCAGCCTCAACGGATTCGTTCCGTTCCCAAGCGACAACCTCTGGAATACCGACATTTCCTCCGCGCCGGTCGATCCCAACTCCGGCACCATCATGACGAACTGGGTCGGATCGGTAAATCTGCATCCTGATTGGGGCACCGATCCTACATACGGTATTCCTTACGTTGTCGTGAACGGCAGTCAGCCGCTGGTGAACATCAATCTCGGTGCCTATCCCGACGAAAGCGATCCTGGACCTATGCCCGTTCCTTCCAGCGCTCCCGTCGAAGGCGGGTCCTCGAGCACCGGCGACCGTCACGTGCTCGTTCTCGACAACGGCAACTGCTTTCTCTACGAACTCTACAATGCGTCGGTGAACGGCGACGGAAGCTGGAACGCGGATTCCACCGCCGTTTGGGACCTGCTCAGTGACGAGCAGCGTCCCTACACATGGACCTCGGCCGATGCCGCGGGCTTGCCGATCTTTCCGGGCCTCGTCCGCTATGATGAAGTCGCATCGGGAAAAATCCAGCACGCCTTCCGCTTCACGCTGCCCAAGACGCGCGCGGCATTTACTCCTCCAGCTTCACACTGGGCCGCGAACACGAGCGACACAACCGCACCGCCGATGGGCATGCGGCTGCGCCTGAAATCGAGCTACGACATTTCCGGATTCGACGCGCAGATGCAGGTCATTCTCACAGCGATGCAGCACTACGGCCTCATCCTCGCCGACAATGGCAGCGCGTTGTATGTGACTGGAGCTTCCGACAGCCGATGGGGCTCCGATCTCGACTCGCTCAAGACCGT
>DATJOA010000116.1:0-48544 GCA_035507635.1 Candidatus Acidiferrales bacterium | reverse complement strand
CCGGCGGGGCCTCCGCCGCCGTCAGTTACGGTTCCGGCGGTGATTGATCACAATCGCGTCATCATCAATGCCGACATTTCTTTGCCGGATGGTTCGACCAGGACGGTTCGGGCGTGGGTGGACAATGGGAATCCCGATCTGTATTTGTCGCGGCGCGTGGCGGCTTTGCTCGGATTGAACGTGAGCTGTGGTGATAAGGAATGCTCGGCTCCGCCGCCGGAAAAGATCACGATTGGCGGGATGGCGATTCCGCTTGGCGATGTGAAGCAGGCGAAGATTCCGCTGCGTCCGGTGAACGCGGCGGCGGTGCTGGCGCTGGGCATGAAGGCGGAGATCAACCTCCCTTCGACGGTGCTGCGGCATTACGACGTGCTGGTCGATTTTCCGGAGCGGCATTTTACGATCGGCGGGCCAGGTTCGATTCACTTCCAGGGAGTGCAGACCAAAGTCGAGATGAATGCGGAGAATGGGCTGATCCAGGTGCCGAGCAAAATCGAGAATAAGAAATACAATCTGGCGCTCGATCTCGGGTCGAATATAAGTTTCCTGTCGGAAGAATTATTCGACAGTCTGGCTGCCGCAAACAAAGACTGGCCTCGCATGACCGGCGCAGTTGGGGCGGCGAACATGTGGGGCGCACCGGAAGAAGTGAAATGGAAAGTCATGCGAGTGGGACGGCTGCAGTACGGGCCGCTATTTCTTACGAATGTGCCGATGGTCTCATTGCCCAAGCCGGTGATGGATTTTTTTGAGAAGCGGGCCGGAACGCCGACTGTGGGGCTAGTTGCGTCGGAGGCGCTTGAGAATTATCGCGTCGGGATCGATTACGCCCATTCGATGGTGTACTTCGATATCGGGCGACTGGCGACCTTGCCGGATTTTGATGTTGTGGGGCTGATCCTGCGTCCGGAGGACAATGGGAATTACACGATCCTGGGCGTGGCGGATTTTGACGCGAAGCCGTCGGTCGATGGAGTGCAGGCGGGTGATCGGCTGATTGCGGTGAATGATATTGCGATCACGGGTGCGACGATGGGGCAGGTTTGGTCTGCCCTCGGAGGGACTCCGGGAAAAGAAAAGAAGTTGACGGTGGAGCGGGCGGGGAAACAGTTTGATGTGATGGCTTCGGTACGGCATTTCCTGGCGGACTGACTTTTCACGACGGAGTCACTGAGGCACGGAGGAATCGGGCCGCAAAAACAACCGCGAAACACAAGGTCCCTCCACTGCGCTTGCCATTCCCTTCGGAATGGCAAGCTCCGGTCGCGATGACACTGCGTGCAATGTGCTATTTCGGTTGTGCTACGGAGGAGGATGCCGCCGGCGGGAACACTTCTTTTTCCAGCGTCGCGGTCGTGGCGGGGTCGACGCTTTCGGTGACGAAGACTGTGTCTCCTTCTTGGTCGATCACGATTGGACCTTCTTCGGTGTTCCAGGTGTGACGGCCGCTCAGGGAGTGCGGTGCTTTCGCATCCTTCGCGTCCGGATCCTGCTTGAGCGTCGATGATCCGATTTCATCCAGCTGCTTATAGCGATTCTTCAGGGAATACGCGTAAATCCCTGCAAATTGGGACGCTGAGTCCTTGTTCGCCCAGCGCGAAACATAGAGCAGAGCCAGGCCGGCGGTCTGCTGCTGGTTCGGCTGTGGCGCGGCTTTGATCTTGCCGGCGTAGTAGTACCCGCCGCGCCAATCGGGATACATGACCTTGGAAATCGGCCGTCCGGCATATTGTTCGATGAGGACGGCGACGTCGAATTCGCCCATCGCTCCAATGTCGAACTTCTGATAATTCTTAAAGTCCTGCTTGAAGTCGGGAATGTGCATGGGCTCGATCTTTTCGCCGGAGAGATAGGTGTCCGGCTGCATAATCTGGCGCGTGGTGTGCGGAGGATTCTGCAGCACGCCGTTAAATCCCTTCTCTTTGCCTCCGGCCTGCATCAGCTTGATGACGAAATCCATGCCGTAGCTGTAGGGGAAGGTGAGTGATTCTTTCAGGAAAATGGGAGCGGCGTTGAAGACCTTGGTGCTCGGCGAACCGGTCAAGGTTTCGTCCTCCATGGCGCCGACGAGCGCTGGCGAGTTCGTGATGGAGTGGCCCGTGGGAGCGATGGCGTATTGGAACATCATGGCCTGCGCCTGGCCCTCGATGACGGCTTCGCGCGCGTTATCGATTTCGTCATTCTCGATGTCGGCGGGAGTCGGGTCGCGTTTGATTTCGCCGAGATCCTTGTCGCCCTTCTTCATCCACTTCTGAAGGTTGATGTCCTGATCCTGCAAGGCGTGGGTGAGTTCGTGGGCCATGACGGGCTCCTGCTCCTCGATGGGAACCCAGTCGAGCAGGTTGACGGTCTTCGTCTTGGGATCGTAGTAGCCGGCGACTTCTTCGCGAAGCAACGAGACAAGGAAAGTCTGGAGATCGAAGTCGCGGGGGAGCAGTCCGAATTTTTTGAGGACGAGCTCGGAGCGGCGGAGGCGTTGCGTGTCCTGGTCGTTGAGGTGCTTGGTCAGGTAGGAGACGACTTCATCGCGGCTGGTGAGCTTGCGCTTCACATCGCGCTTGATCGGCAGGCCGGTTTCTTTGCTGTCGAATTGCAGGATCTCGTCGACTGAATGGAAGAGTTCCTCGGCCTCGCGCGGAGTGATTTTGACGTCGCCCTGCTGCTGGTCGTCATTTTGGCCCTGTGCCTGCCCCTGCTTGTTGGCGGGAGGCGCGGTCGCTGTACCTTGCGCGGGCGGGTTGTTTTGCTCGGGAGCATTCTGCCCGGCAGCCGGAAGAAGGCATATCGTTGCCGCCAGCACGACCAGCAAAAACAACCGTAGAATTAACGAGGGGGACACTTCACTTCTATTCATTAAGATTGAGTGTATACGTTTCCTATACTTTCTCTCCATGACTGCAACCAAACCTGTGAATCTGTGGACGTCAAGCGAGCATGTCCACGACTACCTCGGCCGCGCGAATCAGATTGCCCATCGCGGGGAGGGAGAGGCTACCCTGCTGGAGTTTATTCCCGCGACGACCCGCCGAATTCTGGATCTGGGAACCGGAGATGGGCGGTTGCTGGCGCTTGTGCGCGAGGGGCATCCGGGGACGGAGGCGGTGGCTTTGGATTTTTCTCCGGCGATGCTGGCGGAGGTGCGGCGACGATTTGCGAATGATTCGCGGGTGACGGTCGTGGAACACAATATGGACGCTTCCCTGCCTCGCTTAGGACAATTCGATGCGGTGATTTCGAGCTTCGCGATTCATCATCTGATGCATGCACGGAAGCGCGAATTGTATGGCGAGATTTTCGGAATCCTGAATCCAGGCGGCGTGTTTTGTAACCTTGAGCATGTGTCATCGCCAACACCGCGCCTGCATGAGGAGTTTCTGCACGCGATCGGGTACACGGTGGAGACGGAGGATCCGTCGAACAAGCTGCTGGACGTGGAGACGCAGCTGGGGTGGTTGCGGGAGATCGGGTTCACCGACGTCGATTGCCATTGGAAGTGGCGGGAGTTGGCGCTGCTGGTAGGGAGGCGCGGATAGTGTCGTTTCTTTCGTCCCTTCGCGGCTTTTTTTCGCAGCTCCGGACGCAGACTCACGATCCCACTTTCTTCACGATCCATGCACCCGCTTCGCTTGTGCCGAGCGTTCCTCCGATATCCTGCGTGGTTTTCTTTTCGCGGACCGCTTCCAGAACCGCTGCCTCGATCTTGTCCGGTTCTTTCTCGAATCCAAGGTGGCGGAGCATCATGGCTGCGGTGAGCATCGCTCCGAAGGGGTTGGCCTGATTTTTCCCGGCGATCGGCGGGGCTGAGCCGTGGACCGGTTCGAACATGCTGGTGCGGCCCGGATGAATGTTGCCGCTGGCAGCCATGCCGAGGCCTCCCTGCAGCGCGGCGGCGAGGTCGGTGATGATGTCGCCGAACATGTTGTTGGTTACGATCACGTCGAATTGCCGCGGCTCGCGGACCATCTGCATGCAGAGCGCGTCGACGTACATGTGCTGCGCGGTGATCTGCGGATATTCTCCGCTGACTTCCTTGAAGACGCGCTGCCAGAGGCCTCCGGCGTGGGTCATGGCATTGGACTTGTCGCACATCAGGACTTTGCTGCGGCGCGCGCCGTCGAGCTTCGTGTGCGTCTCGCAATACTGGAAGGCATAGCGAATAATCCGCTCGACGCCCTTGCGCGTGTTGATGTCTTCCTGAGTGGCGACTTCATCGGGAGTTCCCTCCTTGAATACGCCTCCGGCGTCGGTATAGACGCCCTCGGTGTTTTCGCGCAGGACGACGAAGTCGACGTCTTTCGGCTCGACGCCTTTGAGCGGGCAAAGCGCGGCATCGAGCAGGCGGACCGGGCGCACGTTGGCGTAGAGGTCCATCTTGAAGCGCATGCCGAGGAGGATTTCCTTGGCGTGAATGTTCGATTTGACGCGGGGATCGCCGAAGGCTCCGACGAGGATGGCGTTGAAGTCCCGCGCTAGCATGGCGAATCCGTCGGACGGGACGGTGGTTCGGTCTTTCAGGAAACGGTCGGCGCCCCAGTCGAAATTAGTGAAATCGACTGCGGCTCTGCTGGCCTGGATCGCGTTCACGGCTTGCGGAATGACTTCTTTGCCGATGCCGTCTCCGGGAATGACGGCAATGCGCTTTCTGGTTGCGTTTTTTGAGTCCACGGAGTGGAACGTTAACACAGTCGCTATAATCGAATACAAGTATGGGTCTTACAGCACTACAGAGTCAGGCACGCGGTCTGGGAGCTGCGACCGCGGAGTATCGCGGGGCGACGACGGCTGCCCGTTTTGGCGATCCACAGGCGGAGTTTGCCGCGCTGCGCGGCGGATGCGGAGTGTACGACCTGGGATTCCGGGCGAAGATTTCGCTCACCGGCAGCGACCGCATCCGCTGGCTGAACGGGATGGTGACGAACAATATTCGCGATCTGGCTGCCGGGCACGGCGCGTACGCGTTTTTGCTCAATCCGCAGGGACATATTCTAGGCGATTTGTACGCGTATAGCCGCGGCGAGTCGATTGTCATTGATACTGACGCAGCCCAGACCGAGAAGATTCTCGCGACATTCGATCACTACATCATCATGGATGATGTGGAGGTCAAAGATTTGAGCTCTGAGTTGACGGCGGTGGGCGTGACCGGGCCGAAAGCACGCGACGTGATGAAAGCGGCGGGGATGGAGTTTCCGGAGCTGGAGCCGCTGCAGTTTCATACGGTGCAGTGTGACTGCGAATGTGGCTGTGTCAACTGCACGTTCGTTCGCGGGGACAATCCGGCGGCCGAGTCGTATCAAATCTGGCTCGCGCCGGCGCATGTGAAATCCGTTTGGGATTCGCTGGTGAAAGCCGGAGCAGTACCGGTGGGTTCCGAGGCGCTGGAATTGCATCGGATTGCGTCCGGCATTCCGCAGTTTGGAGTCGATATCCGCGAGCGCGACTTGCCACAGGAAACTGAGCAGGCCCGGGCGTTGAACTTTAGCAAGGGCTGCTATATCGGGCAGGAAATTGTGGAAAGAATCCGGTCGCGCGGCGCGGTGCACCGGAAGTTTTCGGGATTCATGGCGGATGCCGCAGTCTCGATCGGCAACAAGATTGTTGCGGGCGAGAAAGAAGTCGGCGAGATTACGAGCGCCACTTCGCTGATGATGGCGGGAGCGGAACGGCATGTCGCGCTGGGGTATATTCGCCGCGAAGTGGGCACTCCCGGCCGCGAGGTACTGATTGGCGGGACTCGGGCTACTGTCGTATCCATGCCTCTCAGTGAACTAGCATTTGAGTCGCGCGAGCAGTCGCTTGAACAACGGCCCGCATAGAATCAACCACTAAGCACACGAAGTATCACGAAGGAAAGAACTATGGCTGACAAGAAGAACGAACAATCAAGTTTCACCGTGACGGATCGGAGACTATTTACGGCAGAGGGCGAATTACGGTCTGACGTCCCCGAGGAAAAGGAAACGCCCAAGGCTGCGGAAGCGCCTAAGCCGGCGGAGCCGAAGCACGCGTCTACTGCTAAGAGTCCTGATCCGACGCCGGTCGAGAATCCTGAGGATCGCGAGATGCCTCGCCCGCCGACGAATGCAGAGCAGGAGGCGCAGGCCGCGGCTTACAAGCAATCGTCCAGAGACCTCGACGCGCAGGTCGAGCTGAACGGGCATTCGGCAAAGGAATTTGAGATCACCTTCGAACGATTTCTGGCTTCGCTCTACATGACGGCGATGCTGCAAATGGGCTTAATGCGCCAGCAGGGCTCGCAACCGCAGGTGGATATCATCGGGGCGCGGCAGACGATTGATACCCTGAGCCTGATCTCCGAGAAGACGAAGGGGAATCTCACTGCGGCGGAAGAAAGTTTCCTGCAAAACAGCCTGTATGAGTTGCGAATGGCGTATGTGGAGGTAACGAACGCCTTGGCCCGGCCTCCGCAGCCAGGACCTGCGACGGGAACGACCGGACGTTAAACAGAGAAAAGATGAAAGCGACCTTGACCGTGCTGGGCAGTGGGACGTCGATGGGCGTGCCCACGTTGGGATGCGACTGCGCTGTTTGCCATTCGAGCGATCCGCACGACCGGCGGACGCGGCCTTCGATCATGCTCGAATACGGCGGAAAGGTCGTGCTGATCGACACGACTCCAGATTTTTACTCGCAGGCCGTGCGCGAGAACATCACGCAAGTGGATGCCGTGCTCTACACGCACACGCATGCCGATCACATCTTGGGTATCGATGATCTGCGGCCGTTGAGCTATCGCCACAAGCCGAACAAGTTGCCGCTGTACGCGCGGCCCGACGCGGCGGCGTTTCTGCGACGGATGTTTGCCTACATCTTTGACGCGGATTATAAATTCGGCGGACTGCCGCTGCTGGAGCTGCGTCCGATCGACGGGCCGGTCGATGTTTTCGGAGTGCGGTTCGAGCCGGTGATTGTGATTCACGGCGAGACGCAGATTTACGGATATCGATTCGGCTCAGCGGCATATCTGACCGATCACAGCGAGATTCCCGACTCGTCCATGCACCAGCTGGAAGGGCTGGACATTTTGTTTCTCGACGCGCTGCGGCACAAGCCGCATCCGACGCACTCGACGGTGAAGAATTCGCTGGCGATTGTAGACCAGCTGAAACCGAAGCGGGCGTTCTTCACGCATATCTGCCACGACCTGGGACACGAAGCGACGAATGCGACTCTGCCGCGCCACGTGCGGCTGTCGTATGACGGGATGAAGCTGGAGTTTGAAATATGAATTGTGATTTTTGATTGTTGAATAAGAACCGGCCGCGATCAGGTCGGGAGCTTTTATTCAACAATCAAAATTCAACAATTGCATGCAAGTCTTCCATCATTTCGAGGAGATTCCTGCGAATTTCGGCCCTGCGTTCGTCAGCGTGGGGAATTTCGACGGTGTCCACCGCGCGCACGCGCACGTGCTCGGGGAGATCGTAAACCGGGCGCGGGCGGCTGGCGGCAAGGCTGTAGCAGTGACGTTTGAGCCCCATCCGACTCGGATCTTGAAGCCCGAGGCGGGACTGAAACTGCTCACCCCAACTCCAGAGAAGCTGCGCTGGCTCGAAGGCACGGGCGTTGATGCCGTACTGCTGCTTCCCTTTGGGCGCGACTTGTCGCTGATGACGCCGCGGCAGTTTGCAGAACGGATCCTCAAAAAGAAATTGCATGCGCGCGAGGTGCACGAGGGCTTTAATTTCCGGTTCGGACACAAGGCCGCCGGCGATGTGAATATGCTTGCCGAGCTGGGACGCGAGATGGGCTTTGAGGTGAAGGTGTATCCCGAGATGAGCCTGCGCGGGGAGACTGTTTCGAGCAGCCAGATTCGCAAGCTGGTCGGCGCGGGACGCGTGAGCAGGGCGCGGCATCTGCTGGCGCGTCCGTTCTGCATTCTCGGGACGCCGGGCCGCGGGCGCGGCTACGGATCGAAATATACGGTGCCCACGATTAATCTTTCGCGCTACGAAGAACTGGTGCCGATGGACGGCGTCTACATCACGTGGACCCGCGTCGGCAAAGAACGATTCGATTCGGTGACGAATGTGGGGAGCCGTCCTACGTTTGAGAATGAGCTGTTCGCGGTTGAGACGCACCTGCTGAATTTCCATCCCCTTGAACTGACGCCGGAGACCGAAGTGGAGATTTGCTTTCTGGAGCGCCTGCGCAATGAGATCAAGTTTCCTTCAGTCGAAGCCTTGCGGGAGCAAATTTCCCACGACGTGAAGAAGGCCCGGCGGTACTTTCATCTGCTGGGGACAATCTGCAAGGGATGAGGCAGAAGAGCTGCACGCCCCTCGCGCCGCTGGTAACAACGCGGCGCTTCGGGACGACGCAGCTTTTTGACGCTCTCGGGTTAGTGAGGCAGGTAGCCGAACTCCATGGGCAGCTTGCCGTCGACGTGGACGACATTCACGCTGTTGTCGATGTCGTGGACTTCGATGAGCCCGATGGCGCCGGGCTGCGATTGGACGGCGTTGAGAACGTCGGCGTCGGTGTCGACGAACATGATTTCGTCCTTGTGGGTGATGCGATAGAACTTCCACTCCGCGGCCGTCATCTTGTTGGGCCGCTCGAGTGTCTCGTCTTCTCCCGGAGAGTCGTTGTGCAGAATCAGCACGATGTTGCGGCCGTCGGGCCATTTCTTGATCTCTCCGCGGATGATCTTAGACAGATGCGCGGATGTGACATTTTCGACTGTGTTGTCTTTGTTGACGATGACGGCGGTGTGATGCGCAAAGCTGGGCGTCAGGCACGCGCAAAGAAACGCAAACAGGTAAATGACCGAGCGGTGTTTCATGACCGTGTCCTTAAGCTGTGTTTCGGGGAGTGAAGACAGCTTAGCTGGAGTGACGGCGAAGTGTTGTCAAGGAAATGTCATCAGGCGCACTGAAGTAACCGGACGTAACCTGCATTTTTCATTATTGATTTTTGATTGTTGAATCAAAACCCTGTGCGAGCCGGTTTCTTATTCAAGAATTAAAATTCATCATTTCCTTTACAATCGCCGCGATCTCGCCATGGCGATTGGTCCTCTACAACTGATTCGGCAGGCATCGACCGCACAGCGCCGCACCTTGCTCGCGGCGTCGATGGGGTGGGCGCTCGACGCGTTCGACGCGATGCTCTACTCGCTCGTGCTGGCGATGCTCATGCGCGATCTGGGAATGAGCAAGACTACCGCCGGATCTCTGGGGACGTTGACTCTGCTGGCTTCGGGAATCGGCGGCGTGCTGTTCGGATTTCTGGCCGACCGCATTGGCCGCAAGCAGGCCCTGATGTTGAGCATTCTGACCTATTCCGTCTGTTCCTTTGCGTCGGGGCTGGCAACGTCGATTGCCATGCTGGCATGCGCACGCTTCGTGCTGGGCTTGGGCATGGGTGGCGAGTGGAATACGGGAGCGGCCCTGGTCGCGGAAAGCTGGCCGGCCGAGTTCCGCGCGAAGGCCCTTTCGATTGTCCAGAGTTCATGGGCGATTGGATTTGCTGTGGCGGCGGTTGTGGCCGGTCCGGTCTCGCGATATTTCGGATGGCGCGCGGTGTTTTTTGTGGGAGTCCTGCCCGCCCTGGTGACGTTGTGGATTCAACGGAGCGTGCCCGAGTCGGAGATGTGGGAGGCACGTACGCGCAAGAAATCCCCACTTCTCCCAAAATCGGTGAGAAATGGGGCACCCGCGGCTGAGAGAGACGTAACAAGTTACGTCTCTACGATGGTCATCTTTTCGCCTGCTTATCTGCGATACACAGTCGCTCTGCTTCTGTTCAATCTGTTCGGGCTGTTTGCCTGGTGGGGACTGTTTACGTGGATTCCGCCGTATCTCTCTCTTCCCGTGGCACAGGGCGGGCGCGGATTCGGCGTGATGGGCATGACCGAGCTGATGGTGGTGATGAATCTGTGCGGAATGTTTCCCGGATACGTGAGCTTCGGATGGGTCGCCGATCGGGTGGGACGGCGCCGGGCAGTATTCGTCTACACGGTTGCCGCGGCGGTGCTGATTCCACTGTATGCGGCGGCACGGTCCCAAGGCATGCTGCTTGTCCTTGGAGCGGCGGTCGCGTTCTTTGGCACGGGAATTTTTTCGGGCTCGGGCATTATGGGTAGCGAGATTTTCCCGACCGCGGTGCGGGCGCAGGCGCTGGGCTTCACTTACAACGGGGCTCGGGCTTTGAGTTCACTGGCTCCGCTGGTGATTGGGCGGGTCGGGCAAGCCAAGGGATTAGGCTGGGCGTTTTATCTGTGTGCAGCGGGATATCTGTTGGCCGCGCTGATGACGACGCAGTTGCCGGAGACAAAAGGCAAGAATCTGGAATGACAGATGCTCTACTCGATCGGATCGACCACGACCTGCTCTTGATTCGCCGCTTCCCTGCCCGGCAATTGCACGATCACGATGGCCGAGAGCACCAGCACGATCCCCAATGTCTGAATCGGATGAACGCCTTCTCCCAGCAGCAGGGCGGCGAGCAGGATCGAGAACACCGGCTCGAGGCAGCTCACGATGATTGCTCGCGTCGGCTCGAGATATTGCAGGCCGAGGAAGTAGAGCGAGAACGATCCCAGCACGGAGATCATCGAGAAAACCAAGAGAAACGTCCACTGTGCCAGCGTGAAATGCGCGGCCACAACTTTCCACGGCGGATTGACGAGCAGCCAGAAGATCGAGGCGGAAACGAGCGTCCAGGTCAGGACGCGCCACCGGTCGTGACGGGCGAGGATCCGGTGTCCGCCAACGTTGTAGAAGGCGAAGGAGAACGAAGCGAGCATGGCGGCGATCAGGCCATAGGCGTCAATGTGCAGAGCAGATGCTTTTCCGCCGATGATGCCGATGGTCAGCGCGATGCCGGCGATCGCGACGGCCACGGCTGAGACTTTTTGCAACGTGAGCTTCTGCTGCCGCCGCGCGACTACGTAGAGCAGCACCCACACAGGCGCGGTGTACTGCAGGATGATGGCTATAGCGACGCTCGTCCGCTGAATGGCGACGTAATAAAAATAATTCGACGCGGCGACGCCCAACATGCCGAGCACAAGGCATTGGACGAGATCACGCGGAGGCAGTTGAATCCGCTGCCATCCGCGGCGTCCAACGAGCAGTGGCACAAGCACGATCAGGGAAAACGATGTCCGGGTTTGGGAGAGGATTAGCGGCTCGATGGGATGCAGCGCTTCTCCCGCAAGCGCGAGTTTGCCGGTGAAAACGCCACGGCCAAGGGCGGCAGAGACTCCCCAGAGGAATGCGGCGGACGCGATAAAAAAATACCCGCGCAGGGGATGAGATCGATTGGATGTCGAAGAGTTCAGGATTCGGTTACCGAATCCGATGATGGAGCCGGATCGAGGTACTGGTCAAGACGGACGGGATCAAATCCGGTAATCACCTCCGGTTCGCCGCCAACAAAAACGACCAGCGTTGGCGTCTCTTCGCTGTCGTAGTCTTCGGTCATGGCGCGGCGGGCGTCATCATCGGTGATGATGTTGCGCTCCTCGAAGACGATCTCGCGCGCCTCGAGAAAAATCCGCATCAACTCGCAAGAGAGACAGCCGGGTTGCGTGTAAAGCACGACGCGCGTGGCGATCATATCTGTTTTGATGACGGCAAGGTCACGACGGATTCCCGTCGAGATACTCGATTTCGAAATGAATCTTCGCCGATTTTTGCAGCATGGCCGATACGGAGCAGTATTTTTCTTTCGACAGGTGGACGGCATCTTCCATCGCTTTGCGCGCAACTTTACCGCCGACCCGATACTTCAGCCTGATTTCAGTGTAGACCGCGGGATATCCGTCGGCGCGCTCGCCCTCGGCGCTGACCTCGAGCGTGGTGAACGGCTCGCGCTTCTTGCGCAGAATTCCGACCACGTCGGATGCGGTGCAGCCGCAAAGAGCGATCAGAACCAGTTCCATGGGAGTGTTGGCCGTCTTCTCCTTTGCGGTATCCATGACGATGGCGTGGCGGGACGTCGCCTCGCCCGTGTAACGCTCGTTATCAGTCCACAACACTTTCGCAGAGATCATCTTCACCTTCTATTGTCCGTACTTGGTTCCGGATGGATCAGGACGCGAAAAAGTTCCGGGGCGTCCTGCTTGAAGCGGATTTCGAGTTCCGTCTGAATCTCGTGTACGCGGGCCAGCGAGAGATCATCGGAGAGCGTGCAGTGACACGACAAATAAATATGGCCGCGGACGCGCTTGAAGATGAAATCGTGGACGTCGAGAATCTCCGGGAACTGCGCGGCAACGGCTCGCAGCCGGTGCTCCAGTTCGGCGTTTCCGACCATCTCCTCCGGCTTCTCGATCGTGGACGGTTCGCTCTCGATGTGAGTGAGGATATCGGAAATTTCCGGCACGTCGCGCCGCATATCGGCTTCGAGTTCGGTGACCTGATCGTGCGCCTCCTTCAAGCTCATGCGCTCGTCGAGTTCGATGTGCTGCTCAACATGAATGCGGCCGTCGAGATCCTGCACGCTGATGTCGTGAACATTGAGATTCCGGTGCGTCGCGACGCCGCGAATGCGGTCAAAAATATTCTCGGAGCCCTGGGCGCGCGGCAGCGGCTGGACGGTAACGTCGGCGTCGGGAAGGATGCGGCGAACCGAGTCGGTCACGGCGGCCACGAGTTGGCCGGAACGCTGGAACGTAACCGTTCGCGCGAGGCCGACCGCGAGATCGGCGAAGTATCGGTTCCCGGCGCGACGAATGCGGACGCGGTCGACTTCAAGAACGCCGTCTAGGCGCGAGACGGCGTCATAGATTTGCGAACGAACTCCCGGCGGAGCGGCATCGAGCAGCGCGTCAATCGTCCTACGGGCGAGGCGCCAACTGACGGAGACCACGACTCCCGCGACGAATAAAGCGGCAACGGGATCCGAGGCGCGCAGCCAGCCGGCTTGAAATCTACGTCCGAGAAGAACCAGCAGCAGGCCGAGTAAAACTACTCCCGCGGACCAGATGTCCGTCGAAAAGTGGAGAGCGTCGGCTTCGAGCGCCTGGCTGTCGTACTTGGTCGCGATGCGGCCCAGAGCGCGGGAACGCCACCAGTCGACCGCCATCGAAAACAGCATCACGGCGAAAGCGGCAAGCGAGGGTTCGATCTCGATGTGGCGGAAAAACAGGCGATCGAAAGCTTCGTAGATGATCCAGGCACAGGTCAGAAGCAAAAGGCCAGTTTCGACGAAGGCTGAGAAATTTTCGACCTTTCCGTGACCGTATTGATGGTCGGCGTCGGCGGGTTTATCGGAAACGCGTACCGAAAAAAAAGTAAGTAATGAGGCGATCAGATCGAGTCCGGAGTGCGCGGCTTCGGAGAGAATTCCCAGGCTGCCGGTGGTCACGCCGACGGCAATCTTCAGGCCTGTGATGACGAAGGCCGCGATCACGGAATTCCCTGCCGCGGAACGCTTTTCCGCGCGCATCAATTCCGCTGATGTGACCGCCCCAGCCATCGACGCATTATCGCTGGTGCGAGGCGAAGGCGACAAGGGAATGGCGACGGCGCCGTTTTAAGAAGGCAGATGGCGATTTCCCACGAAGTCACAGAGTCACGGAGAACACTATGGCAACCGCTTTCTTCATAATTCTGTAATCTCCGGGACTCCGCGCCTCCGTCGTAAAGGAATCTGCTTTCTGTGATTCGGGAGACGAAAGACCTGCATCCCACGGGCAAAGCCATCCGTTTGTGCTAGGATTTCCTGCTAAGTATTTTCAACTTCCTAATCGACCAATCCTGGAGGAGAAGTAATATGCGCAAGAGTTGGCTGCTGTGTGTTTTGTTGGGGACGCTGGCTTGGGGGCAAGCCGGGCCGAGCGCGGCTCCGCAAGCGCAGCCCATCCCGGATAGCGCAGCTTCCGTGCCTCCGACAGCGGCCGTGATTACTATCATCGGAGTCTGCCCCGCGCAAGCGCACGCGGCTGCGGCGAAAGGGACTGCCGCAAAGACGGCAACCAAGGCGGGCGCGGCGAAAACTCCCGCCGCCGAGTGCAAGACCGTCATCACCAAGGAACAGTTCGAGAAGCTCGCGGATGCGCTGGCACCGAACGTGACTCCGCAGCTCAAGCGCCAGCTGGCGGGACTCTTGCCGCGGTTGTATGCCATGTCTGAGGCAGCTAAGAAGCAAGGAATCGACAAGAGTCCGCAATATGCCGAGACGTTGAAGTTCGTCAAGATGCAGGTGCTCACGAACGAACTGCAGCGCAGGATCCAGAAGGAGGCTGCGGACGTTCCTCCAGCGGAGATTGAGGCATATTACAAGCAGAATCCTGAGGCATATGAGGAGTACACGGTCGAGCGCCTATTCGTGCCGCGCACCAAACAATCCGACAACGAAGTGAAGGCGGAAGACGACGACAAAGATCAGAAGATGACCGACGACCAGAAAAAGGCCAAAGAATCTGCCGACAAGGCGAAGGCCGAGGAAGCCGAACAGTCGATGACCAAGCTGGCCCAGGACCTGCGGGATCGTGCCGCCAAGGGCGAGGACTTCGTCAAGTTACAGAAAGAAGCGTTCGACGCGGCTGGAATGAAGATTGAATCCCCAACCGTAAACTTGCCGAATCTCCGGCGGACCGGTCTACCTCCGACGCACGCTGCGGTTTTCGATCTGAAGGTCGGCGAAGTCTCGCAGGTGATCAGCGACGCCGGCGGTCACTACATCTACAAAATCGTCAGCAAGAACGAAATGCCGTTCGATCAGGCAAAGAATGAGATCCACAACAAGCTGCAGAACGATCGCATGCGCGACATGCTGGAAAAACTGAATAACTCGTTCAAGACCGAAACGAACGAGGCGTATTTTGGCCCGGGTGGAGCGGGCCCGCTACCGCCGCCGCATATGCCGCGCCCAAGGCCCGGCATGCCTCCGGCTCAGTCCTCGCAGCCGCAGACACCGCCTCCGGCAGCAAAACCGAACTGATGGCAAAACCCGTTGTCGTCGTAACCGGAATTTCAGGAAACCTGGGCACCAGGCTGTTGCCGCTGCTTTCGCGGTATTCGGTGATCGGGGTCGACGTGGCTCCTCCGCGCACCGACTCCGAGATGCAATTTGAAAGCCTGGACCTGGGCCAGGAGTCGACCACTCGCACCTTCTACGAACTGCTACGCGACACTCACGCGTACGCGGTCATTCATTTGGCATTTGTGATCGACCCTGTGCGGACGGGCGTGCTCGATGTCGACCGGATGTGGCAGATCAACGTAGCCGGAACGGCGCGCGTGATGGAGGCCGTCACCGAGGCCAACCGCATCACCGATGATGGCGTGAAACAGTTCATCTTTCCCAGCAGCGTTTCGGCCTATGGTCCGGATTTTCCCCAGGTGGCCACCGAAGAGTCTCCGCTCGCGGCGCACACCCTTCCCTATGCCATTCACAAGAAAGAGTCAGACGAAGTTGTGCAGCAGCGGTGCGCTTCGCTGCGGGGATGCAGCGTCTATATCCTGCGCCCGCACATCTTTGCGGGAGCCACCGTCGAGAATTACCTGATGGGAGCGTTTCGCGGCACCCCGAATGGAAAGAGCGAGCGTGCTCAAAAATGGCGTAGCGCCGGAAGACGCCTGCCCTGCATGCTGCCGCGCGGGCAGAAATATCTCGACAACAAGATCCAGTTCATTCACGTCGACGACATGGCACGGCTGATCCACCACATCCTGCAGCGAGAACCGGAGCCGCAACGATTAACCGTTCTCAATGTCGCCGGCAGCGGAGAGCCGCTAACCTTTGCCCGCTGCATTGAGCTGGCAAATGCCAAGCTGATCCGCGTGCCGGGCAAATGGGCGATGCGCCAGATCCTTACGCTGTTATGGAAACAGAAGATTTCTGCCATTCCTCCGCAGGCCGTGCCCTACATGAGCGGCCAATACATCATGAATACCGACCGGCTGCGGCGGTTCCTGGGGCCGGAATACGATCACGTGATCCGCTACAGCATCGAGGATGCGTTCGCGGAGAGCTTCAAGCCCATTGCGGCGGGACAGTCGGCGTGACGAGCGGGATTTTCCCACCAACAAGAGACACGGTATAAAGATCGGATTGCAGGCTTGGTGACTGCGGGTTGAAGTTCCCGTCGAAATCATTTTTTTGAAGCTCACGGCATCGTTTCCAAGTCGTTCGCCTGTGACTCGGTGCCTCCGCGGTAAGAAATTGCGATTAGCGGCTCATTTCTTTCCCCAATACAGGCCGGCTATGCCGAAGGTGTAGGGAGTCCAGTTGACATCGGAGAAGCCGGCGTTCTTCATGCGGACGAGCATCTCTTGGGGCGCAGGGAAACGCTCGACGGACGCGGGTAAGTACGCGTAGGGGCCGCTTACTCCGGAAATTATGGTGCCGATTCGCGGCAGCACTTGCTTGAAGTAAAAGCGATACAGCGAGCCCAGCAATCCCTTCGGTTCCCCAAAATCCAGGATGCCGCATTCGCCCCCCGGCCGAAGCACACGGGAAATCTCGCGCAAGCCGGCGTCGTAATCGGCAAGATTGCGAAATCCGAACGCTGAGGTCACCAGATCGAAATGCCCGTCAGGGAATGGCAGGTTCAGGGCATCGGATTCAATCCATGCTGGAATGCGCTGCGTGGGATTGAGGCTCGCAGATTTTGCCGACGCGCGCTGCAGCATCGCATGGGAGAAGTCGGCTCCGAAGATCTGCGGGGCGGACTTCCCTGCCCGGCGAAGCGCAAAGGTCATGTCACCCGTGCCGCAGCAGAGATCGAGAGCGCGTGCATCCGAACGCGTCAGAATGTGCCGGAAGCGACCGGCAGTGCGGCGCCACCACATCCGGTCGACGTTCAGCGAAAGAACGTGGTTCAGCAGATCGTAGCGTGGCGCGATGGAGGTAAACATTTCGCGCACGGCGCGGGCGGCGGAAGCCTTGTCGGTCGCGCCTTCGGGCGCGGCTCCTACCACGGTCGGCTTGGCAATTTCAGGCAAGAAATTCCGGAGTCTTAGCGCTTCTTCTTCGCTTTGGATTTCGCGCTTTTCAGCTGCTTTACGATCCGCTCGACCTGCAGGATGTGATTCGTGTCGTGTCCGGCGAACATGCGCGTGAGATGCGCGATCGATTCCTTGCCGCGCTCGAGATGCATGCCGTAGTTGTCCCAGGTCTCTTTGGAGATTTCCTTCAGCATCGCGAGATTGTTTTCGCGGAGCACGCGGAAGGTTTCGAGCGAGCGCTTGGCATCGCGGTCGCGGTAGTTGAAGGCCGAGGCCCAGGCATCCTGATCGAAAGGCTGGATCGTGATGCCGTTCTCGCCGATGACTGACCGCATGCGCCAACTGGCCACAACTTCTGTGTCGGCGAGGTGCGCAACGATTTCGGCGATCGACCACTTCGCGGGCTCAGGACGCCATTTCAGTTGCTTCGGCGTCAAGCCCTGCGTCAGCTTCCTGAGCTTACCCACCGTTGTGCGCTGCAGTTTGACCGCGTCCTGACCTTCGACGTAGCCGAGAATGCGTCCGATGTACTGCTCAGCGGTTTCCTGCATATCAGTGACCTCTTATTTCTTTTTCCAGACCCAGCCGCCGCGCGACAGGCGGCGCAATTCTTCGACCGCCGTGAGTACGACATTCTCCGGAACGTCGCTGGCGATCTCGACTTTACCGATCTCGCGTGGCAGAACAAAATGGACGACCCCATTTTGCGTCTTCTTGTCCGTTTGCAGGCGAGCCAGAATCTTCCTGGCGCTGACGTTGACTTCCGGCAGGCGGCCGAGACTCAAGACGGCGTCGGCGATGCGGCCGGCGGTGACGCTATCGGTACGGCCAACGCTCAGAGCGATATTGGCGGCGGCGACCATACCCCACGCGACGGCTTCTCCATGGAGCAATACGCGATAGCCCGTTTCAGCTTCGAGAGCGTGGCCGATGGTATGCCCGAAATTAAGAACGCGGCGCAGGCCGCCCTCACGCTCGTCCGCCGAGACAACTTCAGCCTTCAGCTTTACCGACTGGGCGATGACCCATTCCATCTCGGCCGGATCGCGTTTCAGAATCGCCGTGCGGCTCTGCTCGAAGCGCAGGAACAGCTCCACGCTTCCGATGATTCCGCACTTCAGCGCTTCATATAGCCCGGCGCGGAATTCGCGGTCAGGCAGCGTCTTCAGAACGCCCGGATCGATGAGCACGACCCTGGGATGGCAGAAGGTCCCGATCAGATTTTTTCCCGCCAGGAGATTCACTCCGGTCTTGCCCCCGATCGACGCGTCTACCTGCGCGAGGACCGTGGTGGGGACCTGGATGAACTCCACTCCGCGCATGTAAAGCGAGGCTAACAGGCCAGTTATATCGCCGACGACGCCGCCACCAAGAGCGATGATCACCGATTTACGGTCGGCGCCCAGCTTGGCGAGCTTCTCTGCCAGCGCTTCGACCGTGGCCAGCCGTTTTGAGGGCTCTCCATCGGGCATGACCAGCACCCGGGGCGTAAAGCCCGCAGCCTTGAGGGAAGCAAGCAATTTCGAGCCCCAGCGCTTGCGGACCGGCGGTACGGTAACCACAAAAACACGGCTGGACCGGGGCAGAAGGTCGCTCAACATCGACCCGGCCCGGTTCAGCAATCCGTTCTCGATCCAGGCCTGATAGGGCTGGGGTGGGACATGAATCGTGGCTTGCGGCATTGCGTTTCCATAATAGCGTAACGGATCGATTCCGCATGACAGGCCGTCCCCTGGCAGTGGTACTATTTCGGCGTCTATGAAGGGTCTTCCAGCCGAGACCGATTTCATCGTGATTGGCGCGGGCGCCGCCGCACTCCGTGCTGCCATCGAGTTGGCCAGTGCTGGAAGTGTGCTCATCGTTACGAAGCAGGCAATTACCGATCTTAGCGGCCGCGATCCCAAGGCCGAGGCGGCCTGGCTGAGCGACGACGACGAAATCAGCCTGCATCTGCAGGACACCCTGAACGCCGGCGACGGATTGTGCAATGTCGCGGCGGTAAAAACTTTGCTGGAAGAGGCTCCGGAACGGATTGACGAACTGATCGCATGGGGCAAGCCGCACGGCAGCAAGCTCGAATTTGGACTGGAGACGACGAACAGTAAAGGCCGGGCCCTGCACGCCCAGGGTAATTCGACAGCCAAAGAAATTCTTCGGGTGCTCTGGCAGAAAGTGCACGCGCTGAAACATGTTTCGGTGGCGCAGTCGGCATTCACGACCGAACTGCTGACCGATGGCGGCCGGGTCAATGGAATCTCATTGCTCGACGAAAAAGGCGTTCCGCACGAAGTTGCTTGCTCCGCGGTGTTGCTGGCGACCGGCGGCCTGGGACAGATTTACCGCAATTCCATCAATCCGGAATCGGCGACCGGCGACGGCGTGGCGCTGGCGGTTCGCGCCGGCGCCGACGTCAGCGACATGGAGTTCATCCAGTTTCATCCCACCGCGATCCACATGAAGAAAGTGCCGCGCTTTTTGCTGCCGGAAACTTTGCGCGCCGAGGGAGCCTACCTGCGCAACTTCGAGCTGGATCGGTTCGTGGGGAAATATCATCCGTTAAGCGAGCGGGCGCCGCGAGAGCTCGTGGTCCGGTCGATCGTGCATGAGATGGAAGTCAGCCGGGCGAAGGATCCGTTTGTGTACCTCGATCTCACGCACATGCGGGCGTCCGCGGTGCAGAAGCATTTTCCGCGAATTTATGCCGCCTGCATGGCCCACAACGTGGATATCACGGAAGACCTCATCCCGGTGCGTCCGGCCGCGCATTTCGCCATGGGAGGCGTGCATACCGATCTCGACGGAAGGACGAATGTCGCGGCACTCTACGCCGTCGGCGAAGTTGCCGCCAATGGACTACACGGCGCAAATCGTCTGCCCAGCAACGCCGTGCTCGAGAGCCTGGTGTATGGGGCGCGGGCGGGCGAGGCGATGCGCAACACCGAGAAGCCGGCCTCAAGAGCACCGGCACTATCGAGAGCCGTCTATTCGAATGGTCCGGTCGAGGTGGGCCTCGAAGACCTGATCGGGCAGGTTCAGGATCTGATGTGGAATGAAGTTGGCATCGTCCGCACCCGCATGGGCATGGCTAAGGCAATTAAGGCGCTGGAGGAAATGGCTCCGAAGCTGGCGCATCCGAAAACACGGCGCGGATATGAAGCCGCGAATCTGCATTTAACTGCATTGCTGGTGGCGCGGTCCGCTCTGGCGCGCGAGGAGAGCCGCGGCGCTCATTATCGGATGGACTATCCCGATCACGACGACAAGAAATTCCTGAAGCACTCGATGGTACGGGGAGAGAAGGTCGCGTTCGCAGCGTGAGCCTGTCGCTAGGTTATAGGCGATTTTTCCGGAAATGCAACCGAAGCCAGCACTGAGATCAACAATACCAAAGCGATCGCGCCCAGCGTAATTGAGGTCTCGATGTGGAAGTGATCGGCGACGATCATCTTCAATCCGACCAGCACGAGAATGATCGACAATCCGTAGTGCAGAAATCGAAAAACCTTCATTAATCCCGATACAGCGAAATAAAGCGAACGCAAGCCCAAGATGGCGAAGATGTTCGACGTGTAAACGATGAAGGCGTTCAACGTGATCGCGAGAACGGCCGGGATGGAGTCGACTGCGAACAGGATATCGGTGGTCTCGATCATCAACAGCACGAGCAAGAGCGGCGTCGCGTACAGTGTGACCCCTTGTGGTCCGTCGCGGACAAAAAACCGTCCGCCGCGATAATCCTGCGTGACGGGCATCCAGCGGCGCATGGCCTTCACCACCGGATTCGACGAAGGATTCACTTTGCGGTCTCCCACCACGGCGAATCGGATGCCGCTGAAGATCAGCAATGCTCCGAAGAAGTAAAGCACCCAGTGGAAACGGTAGATGAGACCGACTCCGGCAGCAATAAAGATGCCGCGCATGATCAGGGCGCCAAGGATTCCCCAGAACAAAACCCGATGCTGGTACTGCTCAGGAACCGCGAAGTAGTTGAAGATCAGCAGAAAGACGAAAAGATTGTCGACGCTGAGCGAAAGTTCGAGAACATAGCCGGTGACGAATTCGAGAGCCGCTGAATGTCCGAGCCAGAAATATACGATCGCCGCAAAAGCCGCGGCCAGGGCCACGTACATCGCGCTCCAGCCCAGTGCCTCGCGGTATCCGACAACGTGGCCGGGCCGGTGAAAGACGCGAAGGTCGATCACCAGCAAGGCCAGTGCGAAGATGTTGAAGAGAATCCAGAAGTAGAGCAAGGGAAAATTCCCGAACTGGCTTGTCCAGTTTGTTGGAATTGTTGATCGTTGAATTCTAATTGCTCAATGAAAAAATCGTGGACGGCCTGTGTTATTCAACAATCAAATTCAACAATTTATTTCTGCCTTCCTCGCTTCCCGCTGACCCAGTCGTCCCAGATGCCGTCGGCCTTTAGCATGTCTACGCTGTTGCTCTCGCGCATGGTTTGTTCGATCTGATCATGGGTGAGGCGCGGGCCGATGTGGGCGGGAAGATTCGCCAGTTCCAGACTTAAGAGCGCGGCTTCCGCGACCTGCTTCTTCAGTTGCGGGAAATCAACTTTGTCATAGGTGTCCGAGACGGCGTGGTAGTTCTCGAGATAATTCGCCTCCTGCTGGTCGGCGACGAACGTTGGAACGCCTTCGAGCATGAAATCAAAGTGGTCGGTGCCCCACTCCATGGTCGGATCAAGTTCTTTCAGATCGAATTGTGCCAGGGGCGCAATCAGTTGCTGGGCGGTCGGGATCACGTCTTTTCGGCCGCCGGTCGAGAAGCCGGTTGTTTTTCCCGTACCGGAATCGAAAACGATAACACCCGCAGCCTTGTCGAGTTCCGCGCGATGGGCAAATGCGTACGCGCGAGAGCCGAGCAGTCCCTCTTCTTCGCCGGAGAAGAGAACGAAGCGAATCGTGCGGATCGGGAGCACGTGCGACGCCTTGATCGCGCGCAAAGCGTCGATCACGAGCGCGGCGTTGCAGCCGTTATCGAGCGCGCCGGTGCCGAGTTCCCAGGAATCGAGGTGCGCGCCGAGGATTACGAACTCATCCGGCTTCTCGGTACCGCGGATTTCGGCCACCACGTTCGAACTCTTGATCGGTCCGCCAATCTGGTTGGGAATCGAGAGATCGGCCCAGACCAGATTCCCGGCGGCCAGCAGTCGGGCCATGCGCTCGCCATCTTCGCGGGCGACGATTACCTGCGGAATGCGGTCGATCTCGCCCGCGCCGGAATTCGTGTGGCGATAGAGAATGTCGTGCTCGCGTGTCGCCATGAACGCGATGGCTCTCACGTGCGCCTTAACCGCGCGATCAATGATCGGAGGCGCGTTCGCATATTCAGCGAAAAGATCAGCCCAGGTTTTTAGAACAATGGTGTGAACCAGAATAATTTTCCCGGCGACGTTTCCGGCCTTCTGAAAATCGGCGTCGGTCCCATCGCCCACGTCGACCACCTGCACGTGCTTCACGGGCGCGAGCGCCGGAGCCCATGCGACCGAGACGGCGCGCACGTGGAATGAAGAAAGAACCGTTCCGCCGCCGACCTTCGTCGGATCCACCTGCAACGAAGTGGTAGCGGTCATCTCAGTCGCGCCTTCGGACCAGGAGTATGGAATCTCAAAGCCTTCCGTATGCACGCTATCGGCCCCGGCGGCAGTAAAGGCCTGCATGCCCCAGCGAATGGCGTGCTGCATGGCGAGCGTCCCCGGAACGCGGCCTCCGATCTCGTCAGTGAGGCGTTGGAGGTTGTCCTGGATCGGCGAGGGCGCGAGCGCGGCCTGGATGATGGCATCGACAGCGGGATTATCGGCAGGCGTTGCGGCAAGGCATGTGAAGCAGAAGATGCAAACAAGAAACACGATCTTCGCAGTTCGCATATGGGCGCATTAGAAACGAATTTCGAAAAAAGCGCAAAGACGGATCAACCACCAAGACCACGAAGTATCACGAAAGCTTTTGCGTGTTCCTTCGTGATACCTCGTGTCCTTCCGTGTTCACGACGTTTTCGGTGGCAGCGGTTCCATCTTGTCGAGGATGCGGATGGTTTCGAGAATCACGCTGCCGACGATCTGCAGACTTTCCGGGCTGAGTTTATCAACGGTGTCCTGCGGCGTATGCCAGAAGACGTTGTTATATCCATAGGAGAAGTCGATCAGGTCGGCGCAGGCGACGCCGCGTTTCATGAACGGGATGTGGTCATCGGAGACCTGATTCTCACGTCCGAAAAAGTGCGACTGATACCCGAGGCGCTTGGCGGCCTCGCCGACGGTGTCCTCCAACCATGGCGTCGAATTGAGATCTCGATCAATATTGAGGTCGGCGTCCCCGATCATATCGGCTAGCAGGAACGCCTTGACCTTCTTCAGCGTTCCATCGGCCTGCCACTTCTCGGCTAAATGAGTGATGCCGTAAAGGCTGTCTGCCATGAAATCCATCTGCGTGTCGGGGACCATCGCTTCTTCGGCGTCGTCCCAGATCAGCCAGATGCTGTATCCATCAAGCGGCTTGCCGCGAAGCTGGTTCGCGAATTCCAGCAGAAGCGCGCTGGAGGAAGCCCCATCGTTCGCGCCTACGTATGAAGTATTCCGCAGGGGATAGTTCGTGTCGTAGTGACTGGCAATGAGAATGATTCCATCTTTTTTGCCGGGAAACTTAGCAATGATGTTGTGAACGGGAAACTTCCCGACGGGAGTGTCGGCGGTGAAGACGTCATTTTCGACATCGTCGCCCTGGAGGTGCGATTCGAGGAAGTCCTCGACCTTCTTGTGATTCGCACTGCCCAGCGGACGCGGCCCGAATTTCACAATATCTTTCACATACTGCATTGCGCGGGCGGAATCGATGCTCGGCGGCGGGCCATTATCAGGCGGGAAGGTGATCGCGACGCTGGGCTGCAGCGCGGCGGGCGGCTGCACCTCAATCGTCTGTTTCGTTCGATCACAGGCAAGCAGCGCGAGGGCTGACGCCAGCAGCACGAACCAGAGAGATTTTGAGACGGTCATTTTCAGAATCACTGTCCCTGCGCCTGTTTCGCTTTCCGCGCGGCCCGCTGCTTGGGATGGACCAGCCATGCGACGCCGATGCTCACCAGGTATAGCGCGATCATGGGCGCGGCGAAAATGCACATATTCAAGATGTCGGTCGTAGGCGTCACGATGGCCGCAATGATGAAGATAACGAGAATCGAATACCGGAAATTCTTCCACATGAATCCGGCGCTAATGATGCCCATCAGCGAGAGAAAGAAGACCAGGATCGGCATCTCAAAGATCAGGCCCATGCCGAGAATGATGCTAAGAAACAGATTCGTGTATTCGCCGATCGTAATCATCGGCTGAAACTGTTTGCTGAAGTCGATCAGAAAATTGAGCGCCGCAGGATAGACAATCTTGTATCCAAAATATCCGCCGCATGCGAACAGCGTGATCGTCGAAACCATGAAAGGCAGGACGTATCTCTTCTCCTTCCGATAGAGCCCCGGAGAGATGAACATCCATACTTGATAGAGCACGAACGGAGAAGTCAGGAATAATCCGGCCAGCGCGGCGACCTTCAAGTAGAGGTTGAAGGGTTCGGTGGGGTTCAGGTAGACCAGCTTCTCCGCCAGGCCGTTGGCCTTCAGGGCGTCCATGATCGGCTTCTGCATGATGGCGTAGATCTGCTCCCTGTATCCCCAGCAGGCGCCGAATCCTACCGCGACCGAGATGATCGAATAGACGATTCTCTTCCGCAGTTCCTCGAGGTGATCGAGAAAGCCCATGGTAGGCATCGATTCTTTCTCGTCCTCGGTGGAGGGAGGCTCGACGGCGAGTTCAGGCATGCGATTCCTGGGACGTGGAAGTGGTTACGACATCGGCCGGATGCGCCGCCTCGGTGGCGAGAGTCGTCTCTGCGGATCCGTCCGCGGATTGCGCGGGCTCCGCAGCCGGAGCCGCCAAAGTGGCGGGCGCTTCGACCGGCTTGACTTCGGCGTCGACCGCCTGCAACGTGCGGCTGGCCGTGCCCGGCACCGGCGTAGGAGGCAAAATCGTCGGCTTGTTTTCCACCTCGAGATGAGCAATTTCCTGCTCGATCTGGGCTTTGAATTCGTTAGAGGCGCGGCGGAATTCATTCATGAACTTGCCGACCTGGCGGGCGATCTCCGGCAATTTCTTCGGCCCGAAGATGATCAGGGCCAGAAAAAACAGGAAGATCGTTTCAGAGAAACTCATGCGCTTCATCATATCGCCCCGGCAGCGGAAGCGGCAACGATTGACACAAGTTTGACAAGGGTATCGGGCACCGATCCGGCATTCTTTGCCCAGCGCGCCCCCGGCACACTTTGCCGTATTTCGTGACCAAAGTTTCCGTACCGAGGTGCCCTCCCGTAAATGCTGGCTGGACGGGGTCTTTCAACCCGCTTCACAGAGAGCGTTTGGCATAGGGCGTGCCTTGTCATTCCCGGACTCGGCAGCTGAAGCTTCCTCAGAAACTGCCGATATAAAAACCAGAATCCACGAGCCACATCCGAAGGGAGTTGTCATGTCGGTGTCTCCGATCTTCAGCAGCGGTATCTTCCAGTACGCATCGCAGAACACACAGAACAACAACAATATCCGGCAGTTCCAACAGGAGTTCCAGCAACTCGGCCAGGACTTGCAATCTGGAAATCTCTCGGCGGCGCAGTCGGATTTTGCAACGCTTGAGCAGCTTGGACCGAACAGCAATTCGACCACGTCGGGCCCGTCCAGCAGCCCGCTGTCGCAGGCGTTTCAGCAGTTATCGCAGGACCTGCAATCGGGGAATCTGTCGGCGGCGCAGCAGGACTACAGCACGATGCAGCAGGACATCCAGAATCATGCCGCGCAGATGCACCATCACCATCACGGCGGCGGAGGCGGCGAAGCGAGCCAGATCAGCCAGCTTTTCCAACAACTGGGGCAGGATCTGCAATCTGGCAACGTGTCGAGCGCGCAGAGCGTGTACACCCAAATGCAGCAGGACTTGGCGCAGTGGACCGGCTCGCAGTCGTCGAGTTCCGGTTCGACGAGCGCCAACTCCTCGATTTCGGTGAGCGCATAGGGCAAGCAGCCCCAACCACAAACTGAGATTCTCCTCGGACCGGGGCCGATTTCTGGCCCGTCCGGAGAACCCCAGCCCGCCGCCGACGCATCAGATGGAAAAGGTGTCGAGTCAGGCAGTTACCATGGTGACGCTTCCGGTCCGGAGGCGTCTGGGGTGGTGGTATACTGCCTGTATTCAGCGCGGTAGCTGGGGTGGACGTTAGCCCTCAACCGAAGGAAAATCTCAAGATGGCTCGTAGTTCTCGCCGATCACTCTTTCTGGTCCTGTTCTTTCTTCTTGCCTGCGGATTCCTGGGCATTCTGTTCGCTCAGCGCTCCGGCCAGCAGACTGGCTTAACAGGAGACTCCGACGTCAAGGATAGCCTTAAAGAATTCACCGACGTGTACTCCATCGTCGAGGAGAACTACGCCGAGCCAGTCAACCCGGACAAAGCGATCTACAACGGGGCGATCCCCGGCATGCTCCACGCGCTCGACCCACACTCGAATTTCTTTGATCCCAAATCCTACGCGCTGATGCGCGAAGACCAGCGCGGCAAGTATTACGGCGTCGGCATGACGGTGGGCCCGCGCAACAACAAAGTTATTGTGATTTATCCCTTCACCGGGACGCCCGCCTACAAGGCCGGCATTCACCCCGGCGACGTGATCATTGCCGTCGACGGCAAATCCACCGAAAACATGAGCACGACCGACGTTGCGGACCTGCTGAAAGGGCCCAAGGGAACGACGGTTCACATCACCATTTCGCGTGAAGGCGTCGAGAAGCCGATGGACTTCACGCTGATTCGCGACGAAATTCCACGCTACAGCGTCGATGTACATTTCCTGATCAAGCCGGGCATCGGCTACATGCACATCAACGGCTTCAACGAGACCACCGAGCACGAAGTCTCCGAAGCCCTGGATTCCTTCGGCGACCTGCATGGCTTGATTCTCGATCTGCGGGGAAATCCCGGAGGCCTTTTGAGCGAAGGCGTGGGCGTGGCCGATAAGTTCCTCAAGAAGGGACAGCTGATCGTTTCGCATCACGGGCGCGCTTCGGCTGAAAAGCGCTACGTGGCGCAGCACGGCAACGGAGGCAAGGATTATCCCATCGTTGTGCTGGTAAACCGGCTGACTGCGTCGGCGGCCGAGATCGTCTCGGGCGCGATTCAGGATCACGATCGCGGCCTGATTGCCGGTGAAGTCACGTTCGGCAAGGGCCTAGTGCAGACAGTGTATCCGCTCTCGGAGAACACCGGTCTGGCGCTGACGACGGCGCATTACTACACGCCCAGCGGACGGCTGATCCAGCGCGATTACAGCAACATCTCGCTCTATGACTACTACTACAGCCGCGACAACGACACCTCAAACGCGAACAAGGAAGTAAAGCTGACCGACAGCGGACGCACAGTCTACGGCGGCGGAGGCATCACGCCCGACGTCACGATCCCGCCGGTCAAGACGAATCATTTCCAGGATACCCTCCTGCAGCACTACGCGTTCTTCAACTTCGCCAAGCTCTATGTCGTGAACCATCATCCCACCAAGAGTTTCGAAGTGGATGATGCGATCATGCAGGACTTCCGCAAGTCGCTCGACGAAGCCAATGTGCCCTACACACAAGCCGACCTGATGGACAATGCCGACTGGATCAAGTCGAACATCAAGTCCGAAATTTTCGTCGACGCCTTCGGGCAGGACGAGGGGATGAAGGTCCGCGCTGAGTCCGATCCGGAAGTAGTCAAGGCGCTCGAACTTCTGCCGCAGGCGAAAGCGCTGGCCGATAACGCCCGCAAGATCGTGGCCGAGCACAATGCGGCTCCGACGTTCAACCGGCAGTAACGATTCTTCAACCATCACAGGCCCGAACTTATTTCGGGCCTTTTGTTTTGTGCGAGCGACGAGCAGCGAGAAATGAGCGACCCAGGCTTGGTATTAGCTCACATCTCACTGCTCACAGTCACTGCTCGCACGGAACGTTGACTTGGCTTTCCGGGTATGTGAGAATCCGCGCAAGAGGCCACAGATGCGGGGGCAGGCTCGCTGGCCTTAATGATCGGCCGTTCTATCACAGGACGCATTCTTCTCAACACAACATGGTTCTTTTTCAATATCATGGCAGATGCGGCTCGCCCGGATACCGGCCATCGAGGCTGCTTTGAAAGCTCTAATTCTGGCGGGAGCGGTGCTGCTGGCCGCCATCGCAGGATGGACCGACTTGCGCAGCCGCCGCATCCCGAACTGGTTGACGGTTCCCGGCTTCGTGGTCGGAGTTACGCTCAACACGATCCTGCGCGGGAAAGACGGGTTGGAGTCTTCCCTGCTCGGCGCGCTGGTTGGACTTGGGCTTTTGCTCCCGTTCGTTTTGCTGCGCAGCCTGGGAGCCGGCGACTGGAAGCTGGCCGGGGCCCTGGGAGCCTTCGCGGGGCGCGAGTTGCTGATCGACTTGCTGATCGGATCGGTGTTCGTAGCGGGATTGATGGCTGTGGCCCTGATTATCTATAAACGGCGTGTGCGTCAGACACTGCGGAATATCGGACACATCCTCGTGTCGCTAGTGACGTTTCAATTGCCGGGACATCGGGTCTCGCTCGACAATCCCGATGCATTGAAAGTTCCGTATGGTGTGGCGCTGGCATTTACCGTGCTGCTCTACGGGGCGGCGCACGTGTGGGGAATGGCCTAGACGATGAATTTCGCGCGCAACGCAATTCGCAGACTGGCCATGGAAGTTCGCGGCGCCGAAATCGCCGAAGCGGCTGCCGTCCTGCCACTGATGTTCATGATCCTGCTCGGCATCTTCTGGTTCGGACAGGCCTTCAGCATCTACGGAGCCATCACGCGCGCAGCGGAAGACGGCGCTCGAGCCGGATCGTTGCCATATTGCGTAACGTGCACCGGTTCCAATTCTCCGCAAACCAATGCTGTCAACGCGGTTCAGGCCAGTATGCTCGCTTCCAATCTTGACCCGACTCTGGCTAGGCTGCCATCTCCTACGCCGACGCTCTATTCCTGCAGCGATTCGACATCCGGGGTCGACTGCGGCTCGGGCAATAATAATTTCTGCGTGCAGACGCCGGTCCTGATCACGAGTTCGCTCGGTGCAACCGGCCTCTGCGGAATTTCCGTTTCCTTCCAATATCCTTACAAATTCTGGCTGCCCTTCACGTCGCTCAACAAACAGGTCATTTGGATCAGCGCCACCGCCCGTGTGCGCATGGAGAACCGGTGATCGGCGCAAAAACAATCGCGTGCGGTATCCGGAGAATGATTCCGATGCTTCGCGATGACTCCGCAGCGCAAATCGTTGAATTTGCCGTCTCGCTTCCCTTGCTCGTCGTTTTCGTGGTCGGAATCTTCGATTTCAGCAATGCCTTCACCATGAAGCAGAAGCTGACCAATATCGCCCGCGATGCCGCGCGCGCCGCCGCCGTCGATCCCAACAACGACTTGGATACTTTGACTCCAGTCTCCGTTACCGACGCATTTCACATGGTCGACGATTTCCTGCTGGCCCAGAACATCAACGACTGCGGTCTCACGTTCAACAGTTCACCCGCCGGACTAACCTGGACGTTCATTGGAACGGGATGCGCGACTGGCAATGTCACGGTGATCGTGAACCGTGGCTACTACTATCCTTCGTCTGGGGCGACGCTGCCGAACCTGACGTGCACTTCACAGAGCGTCGGCACCGGCCAGATGGCGGTGATCAGCACGTGTGTGAGCATTCAGTACCCTTATGTCTGGCGTTTTGGGAAGGTCGCGAGTCTGCTGGGAAACAACACGACGCTTCCGGCCCAGATTTCCGGAGTTGCCGTCGCTATGAACGAGAATTGACTTTTCATGAAGAAGCCTTTCATTCGTCGATGGCGTGCACTTCCGCTCGATCGTGAGCGGGGAGTCACCATGATCCTGGTCGCCCTCGCCATGGTGGCAATCATTGCGATGGCGGCTTTGTCGATCGACGTTATCACCCTGTATCTGGCTCGCGAGGAAGCGCAACGATCCGCCGACAGCGCTGCGTTAGCGGCGGCCAAGATTATTGCCTTGTCGGGACTGACAGGAGATCCGAACAATCAGAGCCTGGAGTGGGGCGCGGTTTGCGGCCCCGACGACGGCACCAACGGTCTGGCCACGCGTGTGGCGAAGGCAGTTGCCGGACAGAATACGGTCGGCAACCTTGCCGCCGACTCCATCACGGTCAATTATTTCGCGGGAACCGGCGACAGCATGGGCTCGGGCACCTCCGATTGCACGTCCCTCGCCTCGACCGCCTTCGGCGTGAATCCCGTCGTCAACGTCCAGGTCCGTCGCACCAGCATGCCTACGTTTTTCTCGCGCATCTGGGGGCGTACGAGCAACAGCGTCAGCGCGACGGCCACGGCCGAGGCTTTTAATTCTTCAAACTCCGGAAATGTCGGAAATGAAACCACGGGATCCATTACCCCGGTCCAGCCGCGCTGTGTGAAGCCGTGGGTCGTGCCCAATGCGGATCCGGGGAACAACGCGAATCGCCTTGTGCATAGATTCACCGGGGCCATCTGGAATCCAGGCATCTCTCTGAATGGTTCGACTAAAGTGATTGGCGAGAACTTCTGGCTTGAACCAGACTGTCAGAGTGGAGGTTCCGGCTGTACATTGCTCAATTCTGGAGGGCCTCTTCAGCCCACGGCGAACTCCAATGCTACCGGGCTGACCTACCCTTATCCGACCTCCAATAACTTGCTCTACGTTCCGAATCAGGTCGGGACTCCCGTGATCGCATTACCTTCCTGCACCGTGGGAGACGCGTCCACCACTTTCGAAGAGGCGATCGCCGGATGCGACCAGCCGACGAATTACTCCTGCGGAGTGCAGAACGCCAATATCGTCGACATGTCCACCAATCCCAGAAGTCAGACGTCGGATGCCGTCCAGTGCCTGATTCAGCAGGCGGATACCGGAGATGTCACTGGAGCAACGGGACAAGATTTTTTCACTCCCTTCGCAGCTCCCACGACGACGTATCCCTATCCAATCTATGCCGGAACCAGCAATCCCACCGGGCTGAAAGGTACTCAAATCAGCACCAGCGCATCGATCGTGTCGTTGCCCATCTACGATAATTCGCCCCCCGAAGGTAAGAACATCAATCCCTCGGGTCAGACCACGGTGACATTCGTCGGCTTCTTGCAGGTCTTTATCAATGCCGTCGACGCCAACGGCAATATGAACGTAACCGTTCTGAACGTCTCCGGATGCAGTAACGGCTTTGGCGACCCCGTGGGTACGGCCGTGGTCGGGAATTCTCCCGTTCCCGTCCGGCTAATCACGCCTCCCTAGGCGCAATTCCGCCGTACAACTGCGGCGGATCGTTTCCATCAGATCTCTTCAGCGATTTCTACTGGTCGGGCGTATTCGGATTGGGCTGTCCATTGTTCGGAGGCTCGTGCATTGGGTTTTCCTGCGGAGCGTTCGGCGGCTGCTGTTGCTGCTCATTGTTGCGGACGATGGCGGGCTCGTCGTCGCTGCCGTCGTCATTGGCATCGTTGTTCGCCATCGGCTGCAGGGGCGCGACGAAGTTTCCCTCCGTCCGCGTGCTGAGAATGACGCGGTCCAGTTTGTTCGGATCATCCGGCGCGCTCAGGATCAGAAAATTGAATTTTGATCCGTTCAGCAGATGCGCTAGCACCTCGGGCGCAGGCGCCGGCTCGATCTCGGCGACGACTTTCTCCTGCTCGGCTCCCGCCGGAATCGCAATGTCTGCCCCGGTGCGCTTCTGGATCTCATACAGCACTTCCGAAAGCGTTGCCTTGTCCGAATGAATGCTCAGCATTCCATGCAAATAAGAGATCTGTAACGGAGGCTGCGGGACACTCGTCGGCGGCTGAGCCGCAGCATTTGGCGTGAAATTTGCCGGGACTAAACCGGGCGCAGACGCGGGCTGCACCGCGGGACTCGCATTGGAAGGCGCGCTGGCCACCGGGTTCGATCCGGTCACCTTAATCATGACCGTGCGGCCATACGGAAACACCTGAAACGATTGCGCGGCCTTCAGATCGAGCACCACGCGGGTCACAGGAGGCTTCGACTGAAAGAGTCCTACCCGGACGTCCTTCACTTCCCCGCGATCGACAGATTGGCTCTGCACTTCGCTGCTGGGACGAGTGTTCGGGAAGTCGATGACCAGGCGGTCCGGTCCGGTCAGGACTTGAGTCTGCGGAACGATGCGGTCACTGGCTTCGACCTCAATCTCGACCACTTCTTTACTGCCCAGGACCTTGACCGAACGAACGGAAGAAACCTGCGCGAGGGACGGGAGGGCCGCCAAGCCAGCACACACACCAGCCAAAAAGAGCCGGGTCGCGGAGATTCGCGAAAATCTATGCATGGGGGAGCCTGAATTTTTGTTGGAACTGATGAGATTGTAGCAGCGTTTGGTACTTCCGAGACTTACTTAAGTACTACAACCGCCCCAGGAACCCGGCCCATCATTGCCCTCCAGATAGCGGCTTCAGGATATCGCCCAAAAGATCAGGCTGGTCCGCTACCCGTTCCAGGTGCGGATTCTTGTCGCCGTCGTGATACGCGATGGAATAGGTCTTGTAAAATTCCGCGTTTTCGACCAGCAAATCGATGGGCTGATCGCTCCCCTTGGCGTCTCTTACGGCGTCGTGAAGCAGTTCCGGCGACCATTTCCTCCCATCGATGGCCAGCAGCTTCATATTCGGGCCGAGCCCGGCCTTGTAGGCAGGCGACCCGAGAATGACGTCACGGAATTTGCCGTCTTGCCCCACAGTGAATCCCAGCGAATACGAGAAATCGCTGAACTTGGCGATCTTTTCGAGTTCCTTGTCGAAAGCATTTGGCTGGTCGTTGTACACCAGCCTCCAACCGCTCTGCTCAATGCCTCCGAGCGGCGCGTGCGTGCTGGTATCGTTTACGCGCTCGCTGAGCAGAGCCTTCCAGTCGTAGGGAGCGACTTGATTCAACGCGTGGACGACATCGTCAAACGTATAGGGCACGACTTTCGGCGGGCCGCTTTCTCCTCCTTCGAACAGCCGGCAGAAATCGTTAAGCGATCTTTGATTGTGCGTTTGCTGGCGGATAGTCGCATCGACTTCGAGCCAGATCAGATCGCCTTCGGGATAGTAGTCGAGGCTGCGTCTCCAGTTGACCCAGGCCGGCGAATTCAACATGCGGAGGATTTGCACCGATCGGGCCGTATCTTCGAGCGGCCGCCACTCCCTGCCGGTCCGGTGATCGAGCATCGCCGCCGTGTCCGCCAGCGCCTCCCGAAATTGATCATCGTTCCAGAGGCCGCTGCGCGCCGCCAGAACGTTCCCAAGATAGTCCGTCAGGCCTTCGTAGACCCACAAAAGATCGCCTTTCATAGGCTCCTGATAATTCGGCGTTGCGAGTCCCGCCGGGCGGCGGTACTTGCCATTCCACGAGTGCGCGAATTCGTGCGGCACCAGGCTTGCGAATAGCATGCGCAGGTTGGGATCGACCAAAGAGCGCTCGTCCGCTGCGCTGTCATTCGATTCGTGATGCTCGAGTCCGTGCCCGCCCACCTGATTGCTCAGGGTGAGCAGGAAGTCATAATGGCGATAATGCCGCGCGCCGAAGAGAGCCCCGGTTTCCGCAACCAACTTCTTGAATGCGGCAAGGTCCTGCGGGCTCATGTTCAGATCGTCATCGGCGTCGGCGACGAGATCCATCTGGTGAACCGGAGTCTCGCCCGGCTTGGTGAGCTCGATGCGGCGGAAATGGACTCCCGCAATGACAGGCGAATCGATCAACGTGGTCAGAGAAGTGGGCGCGAACTCGACATCGTCGCCATGAATGTGCGCGACGGGCAGCGCCGTGCCGAACTTCCATCCAGCGGGCAACGTGATCGACGACGCAAACGTGACGTCATCCGAGCGCGTGCCCTTCGGATAAAGCAGGATTGCATTCCAATTCAAATCAAGAATGTTCGACGATGCCGCCGGGCCGCCGCCGCCGGCGCTGTCCTGCGTGGTAATCGCGTCCATCGAGACGTCAAGCATATCCACGCCCGGCGGGATCACGACATGAAACTGGTACATATCGACATCGTCGCGCTGCCATGCGAGGGGTCTTCCGGCAGCTTCCATCCGGATTCCGGCCAGCGCCGCAATCGGTCCGCTCGGGCGATGATTCCCGGGAATCCATTCGGGAAAGACCAGGGAGAACTCTCCCGCGTGCACCGGAATCTGCTCCTTGGCGTGATACAGGTTCCGCGGCGCGTCGGTCAGGTCGACATGCAGATGAATCGTTTGGGAGGCGGCGGAACACACGAGGAAGACAACTACACAACACAGAAGACTCGGAAAGCGCACGAAGATCCTCCAAGGCGAGCGGAGCCAGAAGGCTATCGGAAGCGCCGAGGAGAATGCAAGACAAAGCCGGAGAGACGCAGCTTGCTACGTCCCTGCCGGTCGGGTCTGAATTCCAAGGGATCGATCTGCTGCTTTGCTCTCACGACATCGCATACTCTACTTTAATTCCCCGCTTTTCGATTTCATCAAGAAACATAGCGGCCGGGACATCCAGCTCTTGCAAGACTCCGCCGCGCTTGCTGATCGCACCCGACGCCAGCATCTGGACGATGATCGACGCCGGAAACGCGGTCGTCCGCATCATCGCGCTCATATCCGTCTTCGGATCGTAGTGATCGACCATGGTGAACGAGGCCACGCGCCCCTTGAGCCGTCCTCCCAGCAGTCCGCGCACTCCCGCGCCATTCACGGATTCGTGTGCTTCCAGCCGCATAATGCAAACGTCTGGACCCTTGGAGGCAAACTTGCCGGCAAAAATCTTTGACATCATCGCGCGCGGAGAAACTTCCGCTTTGCCGAATTTCATCTTCTCGCTCGAGAAAAGGCCAAGTTCCTTCAGCTCGCACAAAAGATCGAAATGCCCGGGATAGCGCAACGTCTTCTCGAAGCACTCTCCAACGTGGCCCTCGAACGTTTCGGGCAGAGTCGAGGTTCCTCCCGAGGTGTGAAATGCTACGAGCGGAGCGAAGCCGTCAATGTGGAAATCCTCAGGCTCGGTCAGCGGATCGATCGTGGTCAACTTTCCTTTTCGCAGGATTCGCGCCGGCTCAACGTATTCATTGATCAATCCTTCGACCGAGAAGACAAGCTGATAGTGGAACGGCGGCGTCGGCCGAGCGGGTAGTCCTCCGACGTAGAGCCGCAGCGCATCGGCGCGGCCGCCGAGCCTTCGCACGAGCTCCCCGCCCAAAATCGATGCCATCCCCGGAGAGAGCCCGCAGTCCGGCGCGATCGCCACTCCGAGCTTCTCCGCTTTTTTCGAAAGCGCCAGTTCCTGGCGGACCACCGTATTATTTCCGCCGAGATCGGCGAAGTGGCACCGTGCCTCAACGGCCGCGCGCGCCAGTCCGAGATTCAGAAAATATGGCACTGCTGAAAGCGCGGCGTCATGGCCGCGCATGATCCTGGCAGCGGCTTTCTCGTCGCTGGCATCGAGCGGCACAGCCCGGACTTTCTTGCCGCCCGTCATCCGATTAACACGCGCTGCCACTTCACGCGCCCGCTTGCTATCGCTATCCGCCAGCGTCACCGAATTGACTTCACTGGTGCGAGCCATATCAAAGGTGGCCGCCGAGCCCATCATTCCTGAACCAATCACGAGTAGTTTCATAGAAGCCTTTCCTGTTGGAGTTCGAAACCCTCTGCTTTGCAGAGTCCGCCAAGCCGGAGCACACGCAGCCCCTCGGGCGGAGATTTATCATGAAAAGATTGGGATTACGCCGGGTCGTTGGGAATTAGAGCCCGGAAGGAGAGAGCCGCTCACAGATGAAGCGGCGTCGGTCGCGCTTAATCAAGTCCACAAGTAATCTTATCACCTGGCTTCCTCAATCGGTGAATGGAGCCGATCCTACCCAGGAGCCTTTGAAGTAATCCTCGACAGAATTTCGAAAACTCTTGTGCGTGCAGCGACATCGAACTCCGGCGATGAATCCACCAACCCGGGTGAAAATCTTGAGGAGAATCGGAGACGCGTGTACCACTTTGTTTCTCGGCTTCTTGTGCGCGATTGGCCTGGCATGTGGAGGCACTGGATCTTCCTCTACAAATCCAAGCACCCCATCTGCGGGCCAGCCGACCTTCAGCCACGTCGTGCTGCTGGTCGAAGAAAATCACAGCTACTCCGATGTAATCGGCAATTCCCAGATGCCTTACTTCAACAGCCTGGCGTCGCAGTATGGGCTTGCCGGCGAGTACTTCGCGAATGCACATCCATCGCTTCCGAACTATCTCATGCTCACAACCGGACAGATCGAAACCTATGACGATGGTTTCACCGGGACGATCACCGATGACAACGTCGTCCGCGAATTAGTAAAGGCGGGCAAGACCTGGAAGGCTTATGCCGAGTCAATTCCTTCCGCGGGGTATCTGGGCCCGGACTCCGGTAATTACGCGCGCGACCACAATCCGTTCACTTACTTTTCCGATGTGCAGAACGACAGCTCTCAGGCGGCGAACATCGTTCCCTTCACCCAGCTCGCCAGCGATATGGCGAATCATGCCCTGCCGCAGTATTCCTTCGTCATTCCAAATCTTTTGGATAATGCTCACAACGGGACACTGGCGGAGGCCGACGCGTGGCTGCAATCGAACATCGCCCCCCTCCTTGCAGACTCATCCTTTCAGACGAGCGGTCTGCTGATTATCACCTTCGATGAGAGCGAACAATCCGACATTCAGAACGGAGGCGGCCAAGTCGCCACTTTGATCGTCAGCTCGCAAGCAAAACAGGGCTATGTCTCAAAGACGATGTATCAGCATCAAAGCACGCTGCGGCTCACGCTCGCTGCTTCCGGGGTAAATACATTTCCCGGCATGGCCGCAAATGCGCCCGACATGACGGAATTCTTTGTAGGACACTGAAGCATGCTCTGGCTTTAGGCGGTCTTATCTCCGAGCACGTCTTTCCTGACATTCTCGACCGCCGCTTGAGCGGCCTGTCGCCCAATCCGGCTTCCTAAATCGCCCGCCTTTTCTTCCAGCGCATCGGCCGCGGCCTGCATTTTTTCCTCCGGAATCCGAGCCAGATCAGCGAACGATTCTCGCAGCTTGCGGCGGGTCTCCGCGCCGGACTCCGGGGCGAATATCATCCCCAGCCCAATTCCGATTCCGAATCCGAGTAGAAATTTCATTCGATGCTCCTGTGCCCTTCAGAATTCCAGGTTCTAGCGCGATCGGTGCTCAGATGGCCGGACAGCTTCGTTCGGTTGTCCCGGAGTACGAAAGCCGGCATTACGTCGGCCGTACGTGGACGGATCCTCCAAAATGCGCCAGCAGCATCGGATTCCATGTTCCGGGATGCATTACTCCTGCCTTGCAGCAGCAATGACGATTCAGTCCCGCTGCCTCGACACACCTTTGCCATGGCATGGCATCTGAAAGATAAAGACATCTGCACAAGGGAGGTAAAAAATGGCAGATCTGGTTTACAGAAGTGAATCTGCAACGTATCCGTTCCGAACGCATTGGGGCGCAATTTGGGGAGGAGTCTTCTCGTTTTTCGCAATCTGGTCGGTATTTGGAATGTTGGGAGAGGCGATTTTTGCCTCCTCGGCAAGTCCGAATGTCCCGCATCCCGTCACGGGAATGTCCTACGGAGAAGGCGCCTGGATCATCATTCTGACGATCATCGCGTTCTATGTGGCCGGAAGAGTCACGTCGCATCTGGCGAATCTTGTGGATCGCACGGGAAGAATCATCCACGGAATCACTATGTTCGGGTTGACCACAATTGGCTTCGGCCTGCTGGTTATCCTGGGCGGGATGGCATTGAGCGGGGGCACCGGAGTCACCACCGGAGCTCACAATCCGTACACGCTGAATATTTTTGCGGATCTCGGCTGGATGGGTTTCATCGCTTTGTTCCTGGGATGGCTCGCTGCTATGTGGGGAGCCTCGCATGGTCTCACCCAGATTGCAAGCGGTACGGGCAGGGGCACGACAACGGAGAATGTGCGCGACATGCGTGATGTTCGACCGGCTGCTTAGTTGGCACGAGCGAATGATATTTCGCGCATGAACGGCGAAGCACGCGCGCTTGAGAGTACTCCGCTCCAGACGCGCTGACCGGCGAACTCCTTCGTCACAAATGCAGGTGCGAGACAAGGTGAATCCACCATCACCTTGCCTCGCCGGCTCTCCAGCCGTAGATGCCGAAATAATGTCGGTTCTTGCATCAGCAACACCGCGGGGCGCTCGACTCGCGCGCGGCATAGCAACCACAACTCCACGCCTGCTCATCCGAGAGACGTTCTAACTGCACAGCAGAAATAGCTTTTTTCTCGAACCCGGCAAGCGCTCGTCATGCACGCAAGTTCAGTTCTGCAGGCGCATTCCAGACTTGATCAGCCGATTGTCCATCTCACAATCGTCGTCACCGCCATTATGTTCGCGATTCTGGTGCTGGTGGTCTTCCTTGTTGTTTTCGCCTCCATCCGCTTCCGCGCTCGCGCAGGCATGGCTGAGCCATACCAGAACTTCGGCAACAAGAAGTTGGAAATTACCTGGACCGTCCTTCCCTTCCTGCTGCTGGTCAGCATCTTCGTTCTCACCGTGATCACGATGGGTGATTCCGATCCGCCGCCAACCTCGATAAACGGAGCGGATCCCTCCCCGGATCTGATCATCATCGGCCATCAATTCTGGTGGGAAGTCCGGTACCCGAAAGCTGGAGTGACCACGGCCAATGAGATTCATCTTCCAGCGGGGCAAAGGCTGCTGGCCCGACTTGAGGCCGCGGACGTCATCCACGACTTCTGGGTCCCGGAACTCGGCCGCAAGATGGACATGATTCCCGGTACTCCGAACGAGATCTGGCTGCTCGCCGATCATCCCGGAACTTTTCTCGGAACGTGCGCGGAATTTTGCGGCGATGAGCATGCCTGGATGCGTATTCGCGTCATCTCGCAAACCCCGCAGGATTTTGCAGTCTGGGAACAAGAACAGGCGCAGGCCGCCATGGCTCCGACGAGTCCAGCTGCCCTGCGCGGTGAACTACTTTTCCGCACCATGTCTTGCGCGAATTGCCACGCTATCCGTGGAGTCTCCTCTGCCGACGTGGGACCGGACCTCACTCACGTTGCGTCGCGCGAAACGCTCGCCGCGGGCCGGCTGGAGAACAATCCGGTAAATCTCGAAGCCTGGCTGCATGATCCGAATAACTTCAAACCCCAAAGCTACATGCCAAACCTCAATCTCAAGCCCGACGATCTGAGCGCGATGGTCGCCTACCTCGAGACCCTGCGATGAGTGAAGTTCCTGTTGCTCTGCCCGTTCTGCGGAAATTGGAGCGCTTCGAAAAAGAAGCAGGCATGCTTAGCTGGCTCGCCTCGGTCGATCATAAACAGATCGGGATCCTCTACCTGACGACGGCTCTGATCTTTTTTCTGGCCGGTGGCGTGGAAGCGCTGCTCATGCGCACGCAGTTAATGTTCCCTGAGAACCGGCTATTGCTGCCCGACGCCTATAACCAGATCTTCACCATGCACGGCACGACGATGATCTTTCTGGTCGTCGTTCCCGGGTTGTTAGGCCTGATGGTTTATCTCGTCCCCCTGATGATTGGCGCGCGCGATATGGCGTTTCCACGCCTCAACGCGCTGGGATACTGGTTGTATGTCATCGGCGGATGTCTTCTCTACTTCAGTTTCTTTGCTCACGACGCCCCTGCCGCTGGATGGTTCGCCTACACGCCACTCAGCGAGAAGCCCTACTCCAACATGCAAGGCATGGACTATTGGGCGCTCTCACTCCTGGTGATCGGCATCGGCACGGTCGCCACCGGCCTTAACGTCATCGCCACCGTCGCGACCATGCGCGTCAAGGGCATGAGCCTGCGCCATCTCCCGCTGTTTACCTGGATGTCGCTGATCAACTCTTTTCTCATCGTCGCTGCCATGCCCGCGCTGAATGCCGCGCTGGTCATGCTCCTGATCGATCGCCAGCTAAACGGCAACTTCTTTAAGCCCTCCGCCGGAGGCACGCCAATCTACTGGCAGCACGTCTTCTGGAACTTCGGGCATCCCGAGGTCTACATCATGGTGCTGCCAGCCTTCGGCATCATCTCGGAAGTGATTCCGGTCTTTTCGCGAAAAGTGATCTATGGCTACGCAGTGGTCGCGGGATCGACGGTCGCCATCGCGCTGCTGAGTTTCGGCGTCTGGGCGCATCACATGTTCGCGATCGGCATGGGGCATTTCCTCGACATGATCTTCGCCGCCAGCAGCATGCTGATCGCCGTTCCGACCGGCATCAAAATCTTCAACTGGATTGCCACGATGTGGGGCGGCGCCATCCGCTTTACCACCGCCATGTGGTTCGCGGTTGCCTTCCTGCTCATGTTCACCATGGGCGGCCTGAGCGGCGTGATGTTCGCCGTCGTCCCCATCGACTGGCAGCTTACCGATACCTATTTTGTCGTCGCCCACATGCACTATGTCCTGTTCGGTGGAACGGCCTTTGCGGTCTTCGCCGGCATCTATTACTGGTTCCCAAAATTCACCGGCCGCATGCTCTCCGAGACTTTGGGGAAATGGCATTTCTGGCTCACCTTTGTCGGATTCAATCTGACATTCATGGTCCAGCATGGGCTCGGGGTTTTGGGTATGCCGCGGCGCGTATTTACGTATCCCAATATCCCCTCATGGAATGTTCTGAATTTCATTTCCACGATGGGTGCATATTTACTCGGAGTTTCCGTACTCGTATTTCTGTGGAATGTGATTCGCAGCCGCCGCCGCGGCGCGGTCGCCGGTCCTGATCCGTGGGACGCGTGGACGCTGGAGTGGGCGACGAGTTCCCCGCCTCCCGTGCACAACTTCGATTACGTTCCGCCTGTCCGAAGCGCGCGTCCGCTTTGGGATCTCAAGCATCCGGAAAATCCGGATTGGCAGCGACGCAGGAGGACGCCGCACCATGCCCGCTGAGTTTATTCATCATAAGAATCGCGTGCTGATTCTCGCCTTGATCTTCAGCGAGAGCGTCTTCTTCGCGTTTCTGATCACGGCATTTGTTCTCTATCACGGACGCTCGCCCAATGGCCCGAACGCGCACAACACGCTGGATCCGGTGAAGACCGGCATCTACAGCGTTATTCTGTGGGCCAGCAGCGTCACCATGTGGTTATCCGAAAGGTCGATGTCGCAATTTCGCTTCGATCGATGCAAACGCTGGCTCGAGGCCACGATGATTCTGGGCGCGATCTTTCTGGTCGGACAGGGCCTCGAATACCACGGCATGTTTGCTAAAGGCATCAGCATCGGCAGCGACCTGTTTGCCACGACGTTCTTCTCGACCACCGGATTCCATGGATTGCACGTCTTCATCGGGCTCATCGTCCTGCTGATCATGCGCGGACTCACCAGCGCCGGCTTCGGGCAGGAAGAATATCAGCGCGAAGGCTTCATCGCCGCGTCGTATTACTGGCATTTCGTCGATGCGATCTGGGTTGCGGTGTTTTTCATTCTCTATGTCTGGGGCACGCGATGACGACGCGCCATCTGCTGCTCGCCGCCTGGGACTGGGAACCGTCGATCGTGATCGGCTGCGCGGCGCTGCTGGCGCTCTATTTCTACTTCGTGCGCCCGCGCAGTCTTTGGAGAATTTTCTGCTACTGCGCCGGAGTCATCGTCTTGTTGCTCGCGCTCGTGTCTCCGATCGACGCCCTGAGCGACCACTATCTTTTCAGCGTCCACATGATTCAGCATCTGCTGCTGATCCTCGTCGTCAGCCCGTTGCTCATCCTTGGCATTCCTGAGAAGTTCGCCGTGCGATTTCTGGGCAGGCCCAAAATTGCCGGCATCGAGCGCGTTCTCTCGAACCCCTTCGTCTCCTGGACAGCGGCGGCAGCGGCATTAGGCCTGTGGCATATCCCTCTCTTCTACAACTTCGCGCTCGCGCACGAAACCGTTCACATCCTCGAACATCTGATCTTTCTTGTGACGGCCACGATGTTCTGGTGGCCCGTGCTGACTCCGATTCCGGAGTTGCGGCTGGGGGCGGGCGCGACCTGCCTCTATCTGTTTCTCGCGAGCCTGTTCAACAGCATTCTCGGGATCATCATCACCTTCGCTCCACTCGGCTCGTATTCCGCATATGTGCATCCCCAGGACGTTCTCGGCATCCTGCCGCTAATTCGCAATCAGTGGGGAATTTCCGCGGCAGCCGATCAACAACTCGGAGGCCTGCTGATGTGGGTGCCCGCCGGATTGATCTATTTCTCCCTCATCGTCGGAACCGTGATCCGCTGGCAGTCCGCTCCGGAGATCGATTTGGCTGAAGCGCAAGATCCGTACATCCCGCGAGGTGAACATGCCGCCTGATGATACCGGTAACAATTCGCCGCTCCGTAAGCTTGTAACCATCGGGATCGCCGTTCTGGGTGCATCCATTGGAGCGGTGTGGGGCGGCATCGTCGGCGCTCGCGAGTCGATGGAGACCATCTCCGCGGCCCCGCAAGAGGAAATGAAACCCACTCCACCCTTGGAGTCCTTGCAACTTCGTCCGTTTCGTCCCGAGCTGCATCGGCCGTCTCGGCCCGGACCCGATTGGCAAGATTCGCAGCCGGCGCAACTGCCAAAGCCAACCTATGCTCCCGCAACTCTGGCATTCGGCCTGACTCTCGCCGCCGCTGGAGTCGTCACCTCGTTCTGGGTCTCGCTCGCAGGACTCATTCTATTCGTCCTCGGACTTTCCAATTGGATCGGAGCCTTGCTGCATGAGCACAAATGAGATCCGGTCGCACGACGACCCTGTTTCGCAGCTCCGGCGCAACCTGCTCTCTGCGATGAGCATCCTGCTCGGGCTTGGAGTGTCAGCACTGGTCGCGGCTCCAGTAGTCGGTTTTCTTTTCGCCCCTTTCGTCCGCCCAAAGCCCCGTCTCTGGCGCGCAGTCGGCCCGCTCGATCAGTTCAAGGTCGGCGAAACGGTCGAGGTCAAATTCGACATTTCCAATCCCCTGCCCTGGGACGGATTTCTCGCGCAAACGTCCGCGTGGCTGCGTCGCGAGAGCGAAGGATACCTAGTCGCATTCTCGGTGAACTGCACGCATCTCGGATGTCCCGTGCGCTGGGAAAAGAATGCCGAACTTTTCCTGTGCCCGTGTCACGGCGGAGTCTATGACACAAGCGGCAACGTCGTTGCCGGGCCGCCTCCACGCGCGCTCGTGCGCTACCCAGTTCGCGTGACCGATGGAAACGTAGAAATTCAGACCACTCCCGTGCCCCTGGTGTGAGATGCCGCATTTCCTCCAACGCGCGTGGCACAGCATCGATGACCGTCTCGGCATCTCGAAGAATTTATTTCCCGTAATGCAGCATCCCGTGCCTCCGCGCACCGGGTGGTGGTACGTCTTTGGCAGCGCCACGCTGGCGACGTTCGTTCTACAGATCGTCACGGGGACCGTGCTCGCGACGATCTACGTCCCGTCGACTGCGCATGCCTACGACAGCATGCAGTTCATCACCCACAGCGCGCTGCTTGGAAGCCTGGTTCGCGGGCTCCATTTCTGGGGCGCTTCAGCGATGATCCTTTTCATCGGGATCCATTCCATTCGCGCCTACCTGATGGCGGCTTACAAATATCCGCGCGAGGCGAATTGGCTGACCGGAAGTCTTCTGATGGTGCTCACCCTCGGCATGGGATTCAGCGGACAGCTTTTGCCCTGGGATCAGAATGCCGTCTGGTCCGTCATCGTCGGCGCCGAGCAAGCGGCAAAAGTGCCCTTGGTCGGCACGGCAATGGCCCGCTGGATCCTAGCCGGACCAACCCTCGGCGGCCTCACTCTTTCCCGCTTCTACGCCGCCCATGTTTTCTTTTTCCCCGGCCTCATTTTTCTTGTGCTCGGCATCCATCTCTATCTCGTGATCCACAACGGCATCTCTGAACCGCCGCGCGCCGGACATCCCGTCGATCCCAAGCACTATCGCGCCTGGTATGAGCACATGATCAAGACCGAGGGCGTTCCCTTCTGGCCCGATGCGGCCTGGCGCGACGTTGTCTTCAGCACGCTCGTCATCATCACGATTTTTCTTCTGGCATGGTTTGTCGGGCCGCCCGCATTGCAGAAGGTGCCCGATCCCACAATCATCCAGGCCTCGCCTCAACCGTACTGGTATTTCCTCTGGTTCTTCTCTCTTCTGGCGATGTCGCCTCACGCCGGCGAAACATTTCTGATCATTGCCACGCCATCGGTCTTTTTCATCGTGATGTTTCTGCTGCCGTTCATCGCCCACAAAGGCGAACGCAGCCCGAAGCGCCGTCCGTGGGCGATCGCGCTCGTGATCATGTCGGTAATTATCATCGGCGTCTTCTGGCGCGAGGCCCAATTGCATCCCTGGGTGCCAGACTTTACGGCGCAGGTTCTGCCCGCATCGGTGGTGAAGAGCTCAGACCCTGCGGTCGTTCACGGAGCTGTGCTCTTCCACGAGCGCGGATGCGAGTTTTGCCATTACGTTTCCGGCTACGGCGGCCACCGCGGACCCGACCTGACCGACATCGGCAACCGTCTTTCCTCGCGCGAAATGATGACTTTCATTATGAATGGCGGATACAACATGCCCCCGTTCGCAGGCGTTCTGAAAGCCGACGAAGCCAACGACCTGATTGCCTTTCTTCAATCGCGAACCGTGAGCGGAAGTGCCGCCGCTCTTAACCGGGTGAAGCAATGACGACTCGTCGCCAGATTGTCCGAACCATCTTCTTGGCCGTTTCCGCATTCCTGCTCTTCGCGAGCTTCGCTGACGCACAGAAAAACGCCCCCGATGCCACAGAGCAGACCATGCAGATACTCTTGTCGGGAAACGGCTCACAGTTAATCCAAAAACCGATCGTCCTGTCGAGAGTAACCGTACAAGGCAAGTCCTCCGGAAAAAACACTCACGCAAAGGACCTCGGACAAGCCTACGTGCCCGCGTTCTGGGTCGGGCCAAACTCAAATCGGCGCGTCCTGGTCGTCATCCCCAACGGCCTGGTGCCAGTGAACATGAACAACGACACGGCCAGCGTGAATCCGGGCGACACGGTCAACATCACGGGCACGGTCCGGAAGGCTCCCGACCCAACGCAACTGGAAGCCGTTTATCACCTGAGCAAGCAGGATATCTCGGTGGTCCAGCGCGAGGGGGTTATCGTGAAAGCCTCGGCGATCGACGTCCACGGGCCGCGACACTGAGCATTTTCACCTCCAGAAAACCCTAAGACGGCTTTTGCAATCGAACCATATGCCGGCTCCGCTAGTTTGCCGCCGCGGCCGCAAGGAAGCTCCATTGCCGAAATCAATGCAACGCACATTTACTCTTGTACTGTTCCTCGGATTGCTCGTCACCCTCTCTTCCGCGCAAAACATCACGCTTCCGAAAGATTCTGACGCGAATGTCGTCCGCGAAACGCTCTCCAATGGCATGCGCGTCGTGATCATTCCCAACAATCTTGCGCCGGTAGTCACCGTGCAGGACAACTACCTCGTCGGCGGTGACGAAACGCCTGCGGGATTTCCCGGCATGGCCCACGCGCAAGAGCACATGGCCTTCCGCGGATGCTACGAGCTGTCCGCCGACCAGATCGCCGCCATCTTCGCGCAGCTCGGCGGCGACAATAACGCCGACACGCAGCAGAACATCACGCAGTATTTCGAAACCGTTCCTGCGCAGGATCTCGACATCGCGCTCCACACCGACGCCAACTGCATGCGCCACATCGACGACTCGCAGGGCCAGTGGGCGCTGGAACGCGGCGCCATCGAGCAGGAAGTGTCCCGCGATCTTTCCAGCCCGATCTACAAATTCCTGGTCCAGATGAATCACGACATGTTCGCGGGAACTCCGTACGAACATGATCCGCTCGGCACTCGTCCCTCGTTCAACGCCACCACCGGGGCCATGCTGAAGAACTTCGAAGAGAAATGGTATGCGCCGAACAATTCCATTCTTGTGATCACGGGCCAGGTTGATCCCCAAAAAGCTCTGGCCAGCATCAAGAAGCTCTACGGAGATATTCCACGCAAGCAGATTCCGGCGCATCCTGAAGTTCATCTGCAGTCGGTGAAAACCGAATCGATCACGCTGCCCAGTGACTATCCCTATACGATCAGCCTCATCGCATATCGCATGCCCGGCACGGACAGCCCCGATTACGCCGCGAGTGTCGTGCTGGCAGATGTTCTGGCGAGCCAGCGCGGGGATATCTACGGCCTCGTCCCCGCCGGCAAGGCTCTGGACGCTGGTTTCGAGGCATCCGATAAATATCCCAAGGCCAGCGTGGCCTTCGCGTACGCCGTGATCCCGACCACCGGCAATCCTTCTGAGATTCAGAAATCGCTGGATTCCGTCATCGCAAACTACGTCAAGAACGGGCTTCCTCCGGATCTCGTCGACGCCGCCAAGCGCAGTGAGGTCGCCTCCTACGAGTTCGAAAAGAACTCGATTCCCGGGCTCGCATCACTCTGGTCCGATGCTCTCGCCGCCGAAGGTCGCCAGTCCCCAGAAGAAGATGTCGAAGCCATCGAGCGCGTCACGGTTCAAGATGTGAACCGCCTGGCAAAAGAAGTCCTCGTCAGCCAGAACGAAGTCACGGGCACGCTCGTGCCGAAGCCGTCAGGCCAGGCCGTTTCCAGCAAAGGATTCGGAGGCGCCGAAAAAGCTACACCCACCGCGACCAAAGCCGTTCCGCTGCCGGCGTGGGCGCAGTCTCTGACGCAGGCCATGGAAATTCCCAACTGGGATCTTCATCCGGTCGAAACCACTTTGCCGAACGGCATCCAACTGATCGTCGAAACGGAGCACCTCACTCCGACCATCACCGTCGCGGGCGAGATTCGCCATGACGCTGATCTGGAAACTCCCCCCGGCCAGGATGGAGTCTCCTCCGTTCTCGGTGGCCTGCTCTCGTACGGAACGAAATCGCTCGACCGGCTCGCCTTCCAGAAAGCCCTCGACGACATTGCCGCGAATGAAAGCCCCGGCGAAAGTTTCTCGTTGCAGGTTCTGAAGCAGTATTTCGACCGCGGCATGCAACTGCTCGCCGAAAATGAACTGCAGCCTGCGCTTCCTCCGGCCGCGTTCAAAGTCGTGCAGCAGCAAACTTCCGAATCCGTCGCCGGACTCCTGCAGAGTCCGGACTATCACGTCGACCGTGCTCTGCTCGTCGGACTGCTTCCGGCCAAAGATCCCGAACTGCGCGAGCCGTCGCCCAAGAAAGTAGACAATCTCACGCTCGCCGACGTTCAGAACTATCACGACAAAATCTTCCGGCCCGACCTGACGCGCATCGTCATCATCGGCGACATCTCGCCCGAAGAAGCGCAGAAAGAAGTCGAGCGCTGGTTCGGATCGTGGCAGGCTCAGGGCCCCAGGCCCGACGTCGACCTGCCTCCCGTGCCGCCGAATCACGCCGCCGCCAGCGACGTTGCCGATCCGACACGAGTGCAAGACGCGGTCACGCTTTCCGAAGAACTGCCGATGAACCGCTTCAGTCCTGACTATTACCCGCTGCAGCTCGGCAATCACATTCTCGGAGGCGGATTCTACGCCACCCGTCTTTACCGCGATCTCCGCGAGAAAACCGGCTACGTCTACAACGTCTCGGAATCTCTCAATGCCGGCCGCTCCCGCACCCGTTTGACGATTTCCTACGGAGCCGACGCCGTCAATGTCCCGAAGGCCCGCGCGCTGATCGTGCAAGAGCTTAATGCGATGCGCTCCACCCCACCGACTCAAGGCGAGATGCAGCAGGCGGTCGCCATGCTCCTACGGGAGATTCCGCTCGAGGAATCGACCGAATCTGGCATTGCCGATGGGCTGCTGGCCCGAGCCGTCATCGGCCTGCCGCTCGATGAACCGGTTCGCGCCGCCGCGAAATATAAAGCGCTCTCCGCCGAGCAGGTCCGCGACGCTTTCAATAAATGGGTTCGCCCGTCAGATTTCGTTCAGGTCGTGGAAGGTCCGGCCGCGCGATAAGCCTGCTTTCAAATGGGGAAGAGCGGCGCTTCGGCGCCGCGGCAAGCGAAGTACTGATCTGGGCTTCAGAGCGGGCCCTGGCAGCTGGAAGCTGGCGCAGAACAACCTGCGGCGCGCCCCGCTTCTTGCTCGAGCGAGATCAACTCCTAGAACCCAACGTAGGAATCAACTCCCGCGTGTCGATGAGTCAAGACCGGCTCCGGATCGTACTCTTCATCGGAAAGCGTCAGCACGCGCACCCGCTGGCCTTCGATCAACCGCTGCATGAGCAGCTCCAGTCCGTTCTTGAAGCGAAGCGCATCGCGGAATCCTACGGTCGCCAGCTGCGTGAACACAACCTCCTGAACCGGGCCCGCGACGCGCATCTCCTTCTGCAGCTCTTCGGGAATGTCGCGCACCAACAGTCGCGCTCCCGGAGGAATGCAAACGGCTGGACACTGTTGCGGAACCGGGGGAAACAAAACTTTCTTCAGCCGTGCAAAGAAACCGGTGACCGGAACTTCCGGCACACTCTGAATCTGGGAAACGTCCAAGACCGATGCCAGC
>DATJOA010000115.1:0-13744 GCA_035507635.1 Candidatus Acidiferrales bacterium | reverse complement strand
TCATTCTTGTCCGTGCGCATGCGGTTTTCCGTCCGGTAAAGACCGTTATTGACCCATTCGTTGCGCAACTGCACGCCGAAGGTATTTTCCATCTTGCGGTCGAACCAATGGTTGAACATCGTGTGGGCTGCCGCAAAACCGGCCACCCAGCGATTATCCTGCTGCTCGAACTGATCGCCTTTTACGGGGTCATCTAGGTAGTAAGTGAAATCGGAAAATAAATTCAGATAATAATAAAAACCATAGCCCATGATGGTGGTCGCGGAATCTTCGCTCTGGCGATGCCATTCACCCTGTACGCTATAGCGCTGGGAGTTGCCGCCGTCGGCTGGGTTCAGTGCGCCGAAGAAGCCAACCAGAGGTATGGCACTTTCCGGGATTTGATCGCTGGAGTTCCATTTTCCATCGTAACCACGGCCTGTGATGCTAAAGCCGTTGTTGGCATCGCCCTGGCTGTAGGTGAGCAGCCCGTTAAATTTGGCATATGCATCCGGATGTACCCACGGGCCGTTATCGTAATATGCCTCTCCGCCGTAGAGCAGAGAACCCGAGCCGAGCTTTTGCGACGCACCGCAAACGGCCCGCCCAAAGTCATACATGCCGAGTTCCACTAAGCAGAAATTCTGGGGAAACTCTTTATAGAATTGGATGTTGGCCGAGCCCGCCGAACTGTAGTTGCCGACTTCCGGGTAATACGGACCCTTCTCGTAATTCAGTTGTTGCACGAACTCCGGCGTGACTGTGTTCATATCCGAATAGCCCTCGCCGTGCGCGTGCGAGGGTAGGTTCAGAGGCATACCGTCCAGGAATACGGCGAAATCTGTTCCGTGGTCGAGATTGAAACCTCGAAGGAAATACTGATTGGCCTTACCGCCGCCGGCATGTTGCGTAATGATCAGACCCGGAATCGTCTCCAGGATTTCACCTGAACGGAGAATCGGACGATCGTCGAGTTCCTTCGCGCCTACGGTTCCCTGCGTGGCGGAATCGGCTATCCCGATAAGGCTATCCTCACGGCCCTGCACCGTTACGGTGGTGCTCACGGCACTTACCGCCAGTGAGATGCGTAACGGGGCCGACGCCTCGGGGCTGCCAATGGAGACGGGCAGCTCTTTGGTCTCAAACCCCGGGCTAGTTACGATCAGTCGATAATCTCCCGCCGGAATTCCAGAAATGCTGAAGGAGCCGTTCGCATCCGACTGCGTCGTTTTTTGTACCGAACCATCCGAAGTCCGGATCAGCACAGTCGCACCGGCAATCACCGCGCCAGACGGGTCTACGATCGTTCCTGATAGCTGAGGTGCAGCCGTTTTTACCTGTGTGGCCGCCGGAGGGCCCTGCGGATCGGGCACCTGCCCGCTAACTAACTGCGCGGTAGTGAACAGAAAACCGAGTGCGAAACCAACAAGAAGGCGAGGGCCTCGGAGCAAAGCCAAGCGAGGACGGTCCATGATTTTTCCAAGGAGCGAGAGGAATGTGCTGATGTGCATCAATGTAGCACGAAAATAGAAAACGTGCCACGACTTTTAAAAATGCAATAAAGGCCCAGATTCGGCTTGCTTGTGTACGAGATCAAATTGTGCGCTATATTCCGAATTGCGAGGATCAATGACTATGACGAAGCTAACGCGATTCGGAGTATCGCTGGAGGAGGATCTGCTGTCGCGGTTTGACCGACTCATCACCAGTCGAGGGTACAGGAACCGCTCGGAAGCTATCCGTGACCTAATTCGAGAGAGCCTCGTGTCAGAGGCTGTGGACAAAAACAAGAGTGTCGTGGCAACACTCTCGATGATTTACGACCACCATAGCCCAATGCTTTCAGACAAACTTAATGAGATTCAGCATCACGCGCACGGCAACGTCCTGGCGACTACGCACGTTCATTTGGACGCTGATAATTGTCTGGAAGTAGTCATCATGAAAGGAAAGAGCGGGGAGATCAAACATCTTGCCGACCACATGACCGCGATGCGAGGCGTCAAGCACGGTAAATTGGTTCTAACCAGCACGGGAAAGGATCTTCGCTGACATCTCCAGAGTAGTGCCCGGTTAGTCCTGCCGGACATCTTCTTCCCGGTACCCATGGAAGATAAGCTTCAGCACACGATCGTTGCAGTTTTGCCCAGATTTCCGTCGAGACCGTCGAGCTGTGGTTTAGGCGTCGGTGGCACTCCGTATAGCCTCGGCGATTCTGGTATCTATCCGCTTTTCCTGGCTTCCCTTTTCCATACGGTGTGAATGTCTATTTAATGCCTGTCGCAGAAAGAGCAAAACAACAGCCAGGCCCATCAGTGAAATCAATACAGGAAGCGAATACAAGATTACTTTCTTGCAGCCATCTGGTTCGACGAGGACGCGTTCCCCGTAAAGGCCCTTGTAATAGTCCAAAATCTCTCGGTCCGATTGTCCGGCTAGCACTTTTTCGGTAATCTCCTTTCGCATTTGAAATGAGATGTCACTCATGTGCCGCGATACCGGCTCGCCATAGCAACAGGGAGATAGCAAAGAGTCCTCGAGTTTCTTGATGCGCGTCATTTCTTTCGGTGGTAGTTCCTGCGGTAACACTGAAGTGACGGACGCGAGCACAACTATGAACACGAGGCTCAGGCGACATAGGAGGCCGTGCGTAGCGTATGTCATCGGCTGATACCCAGCGCAAAGGAAATTAAAACAGGCAGCAGCTCGGAAACCGAGACCGGTGGTTCAGGTCGCAGGGGTGCGAGGAAGGTTCGGACCAGGTCCCGGCCGCTGCCCTATACAACATGGGGCCATCGAGAGCTCCACGAAACTGGAGGTCCATTTCGCGAGTGTTCGAACAACCAGACAAGATCACCTTGACGGTAGTGATCTCACCTTTATGACCCTGGGAATAGCCTAAAGAAAAGCTGCAACGTACGGAATGTGGCAAATCGTCGCAGGCAAAGCGTTCATTTCCGAGGCGGATATTTGGCTAATTTTCGCTGGAGGGACCGCCGGTGGACACCGAGAAGTCGGGCGGCCTGAGAAATGTTGCCGTGGCAGTCGTCAAGGACACGTTGAATGTGCTCCCACTCGACTCTAGCCAAGCTAGGAACGGAGATTTCCTGGGATTCCAGTGGCGGAATGGAAACAACCTTCTGATAAGCCGCCATGATCTGATCCGCATCGGCAGGCTTGGCCAGAAGGTCGTTGGCACCAACACGAATGGCAGAGAGAGCTATCGAGATACTGCCGTATCCGGTCAGGACGATGATGGCGGTTGTTTCACTCAAAGCGCGCAAACGTTGGACAATTTCGAGGCCAGTCATACCAGGAAGGCGGAGATCCACGATAGCGAGAGCGGGCGCTTGCGCTTGCGCTAACTCGATCGCACGGACTCCGTCCGACGCTTGACGCACACTCCAATTACGTTTTTCCAGTGCGCGACATAGGTGTCGACGAAAAATATCGTCATCGTCGACGACGAGCACAGTTCGATGCAGAGGCGCGGATTCAGAGAGCAATTGGATCTCCCGAAACTACAGCAAGAGGAATTTCGAAGACGGCCAGAGTGCCCTTTTTGCGAGCTGATTGGTAGAACACTTGGCCACCGAGTTGCTCGGCAAAAGTGCAAGCAAGGAATGCACCGAGCCCCATCCCTTTGCCGGGCTCCTTGGTCGTAAAGAATGGCTCACCGATACGCCGAAGCGTATCGTCGGACATTCCGGAACCATGGTCCTGGATACGAAACTGAACGCGACCGTCGCGCGTTCCGATCGACAGATGGATTGGCAAATCCCGTGGACTGGCGTCGGCGGCGTTCTTCAGGAGAGCAGTTATTGACTGAAAAACGGGATAACGCACAAACGAGGCCGCATCTAAATCTGGATTGTCTTGAAGGATGATCTCGACCGGATGACCAAGCCGTTGAGAAAAGGACCGGATCTCTGTTACCAGATCAGCTAAGGAGCTGCGATCCTGCGCTTGAGCCTCCAAATTTGGGCCGACTCCACTTAATTTTAGGAGAATTTGCCTGCAACGGTCGACTTCCTGGCGGATAACGCGGCAATCCTCCGCAAAATCGGGATGTACAGGCAAAGCCTCGGCTTGGTGCTCCAGTTCTTTAGCGAGAATCGCGATCGTGCCCAAGGGAGTATTCAGCTCGTGTGCGGCCCCAGCAGCTAGGGTTGCGAGCGACGCCATACGCTCCTTCTTTGCGAGGCTCTTCTGCAATTCGAGTAGTGAGTTCTGCCAAATTTTCAAGAGCTTGGATGCCGTGCCAGCGAACGTTGCCACTAGAAAAACAGTAATCAGGAAACCGATCCACATACCCACCAAGTGAAGATTGGCTCCAGAGCCGTGGTGAGAAAATTCCAGTTGGGCTATCGGCCGATAAAAAAGAAAAAGAAGACCGAAGCAAAGGGTGGAGAACGAACCGAGGACCCACGTCTGCCCTGATTTGAGGGTTGCTGCAGAAAGGGTCATATAAACCAAATAGACCACGGTGAAGGGATTGGTAGGCCCACCTGTCAGCAAGAGAAGGATCGTCAGTGTGGCTGTGTCAAACAAGAATAATAAGGTGACCAGAGATGTCGGATGAAGCTTCCAACTCTCTTGGGGGTGCTGGATATACGAATAGAGAGCTAGATTGCTCACTGCTGTTACACCGGCTATCAAAAAGATCCAGCCCAGAGGGAGATCGATGCGAAGAACGAATTGAACACTGAGGGCGAGGAGAATTTGGACTGAGGAAATGGTGAAACGCAGCCGTACGACCCAAAGCAGAATGCTATCCCACGGTAATTCGCGGAAAGAAGGATTCGGGGCGCCCGGTAATATGAAAGATCCAGAGTGCTGTTGCATGTGATTACTCGGACACCTGCCTTGTGACGAAGCGACTTCTGCGAGCCAGTTTCTGGCTAACCCTTGAATTGGGATCTGAAAATGCCGGATTTGTCAGGAAGCTCTGATCTGTAAGCGAACGCAGGAATTCCACCAGGTCTCTGACTTCCCGGTCGCTGATAGAAAATCCCTCAATGAATTCACTGCGCAATGGGTTTGGACCTTTACCCGAAAAACTGCTGTGCCCTTTAATCGCGTAGTGTTCTCGAATGACGGCTTCTAGGGTGGGTAGAGAACCGTCATGCATGTAGGGAGCGGTGACCGCCACATTTCGCAGGGTAGGGGTGCGAAATGCGCCTTCATCTTCGGGATTAGCGGTCACTTCACGCAACCCGTGATCCCAAGCCTTATAAGACCCGTTGCCATCCTCGTTGTACAGACCAGTGTTGTGAAAGCCTCTTTCTTCGAAAGCCTGCCCTTGTTCCGCATCGTTGTCGGTGAAATTGACACCGTCGTGGCAGTGATAACACTCCAACGTTTCGCCGAAGAAGAGAGCTTCGCCACGTTTTGCTGAGGCGGAAATGGCGTCGGGTTGGCCATGCTTGAAGCGGTCGTATGGGGAATCAAATGACAATAGAGTCCGTTCAAATGCGGCTATAGCGCGAGTGACATTGCGTAAATCGATGCGCCCGCTATCCTCGGGAAAAGCCTCGGCGAACAGTTTTGGATAGCTCGCATCCTGCGAGAGGCGTGAGAAAAGTTCGGTTTCGTGTCCGGCCATGCCCATTTCCAGAGGAAAGTCAGAGAACAAGGGAACGAGCATCTGTTTTTCGAGCGAGGTAATCAGCGGATTGGCCCACGTGTAAGAGGGGGAAAACGCTACGTTTGTCAGGGTCATGGCATTGCGGTTGCCGGGAAGACCATTCACACCAAGGTGGCTGCGCTGTCCGTCCGTAAAGGCGCGGCTTTGCTGATGACAACTGGCGCAGGACATGGTTTGGTCGATCGAAAGCTTCTTATCGTAAAAGAGGAATCGGCCCAGGCGGACCTTGGCGTCGGTCATCGGATTATCTTTGGGCACCAGAGGAGTTGGCGCCCAATCGGGCTTGGTCCACCGAAAGTTCTCACCTGAAGCAGACGCATCTCGCACTGACCGAGAGCGCGCACAAACGACGGCATCCGCAGTTAGCCAACACAGCATGGGTAGAACCAATAGCCAGAATGCGCGTTGCGACCCGCCAGAATGGGGAACGCCTCGGATCATTGTTTTCGCTCGCCATAAAATACGATCTGCGGTGTCGGCGGCACTCCCTGATATGGGAGGCCAAGAGACTTCATGATCGGAGCGCAGTCGGGATCGTTCTCGCTCGACATGCATCCCGGGGCCGTATTCGGAGCGTTTGTAGTGACGTCAGATTCCGCAAAGAGTTTGCCGAGATCGGCGATGACGACGTCTCGTGCGAGATCGAAGTGCGGTAGCTCTACGCTAATGAGATTGGGATTTTTGCATTGATTTGCCGGAGGAGAAGTCGGGTTGGCACTTCCGCACCCTGTGCTACCAATATGTACGGGAAATCCGCTGGATCTTGGTCTGGAACCCGGTGGCAAGGTTGACTTATCAGCGCCGGCATTCGGGACCGTGGCTATCTCGGCACGAATGAACTTGTATCCGAATTGCCAACTCCAAAACATCGCAGTCATGTTTAACGGCGACGGCGCGACAGTCGGATCGACATGATCTAGTTCGAAGGGCACACCGACCGTGAAACGGATTCCGACGTAGTGACCAACAGGAGCACTCCCGGTTATTGCTTTGTGCGTGGCGGGGTTTCCATTACGGCACGCGCCAGTGCCGTCCTCCAGGTCAATTAGCGCCACAGACTTAAATTGCCAAATCCCGTCTTGGTCGAGCGTCACCGGCACCGCGCTGCCATCCGCGGCCAGGAGTTCGACTCCGGAAACGAAGAAGCGAAGATCCTGGGGTGTTACGGTGCTGTTCTTGGTGCCGACGTTCTCGTATTGGGTGCCGCACGCAAACGGTTTCCCAGCGAGACGACCCGCAAAAGGGAGCTCAAATGGTTGACTCGACTGCGCTCTCGACCGGGACGCCGACGCAAAGGCAAAAAGAAAACAAAGGAACGACACAACCAGGCGTTTCAAAGACACTTTCATCGAACTCTTCTCCTCGCGATGGCGAACTTCGCCGAAGTTAGTACCTGCCGGCGTGGAATTGAGGGCGGACAGCCGCGGCATTTACGCGCAAAAATGCCACAACCACTCTGCGCTTCTTAAATGCACCGTACTACACGGCTATGGATGGCGGCCCGCGTTCACAATCGGAACCGCGGCTCGATGAAGTGACTGAACGTTGCTCCGCGACAGACAAAGGCTCGATAGACTCAGCCAGCAAAATGGAACGAGAGACTGTGGGCAGAGTGAAAGTGACTATGAGAACGGCGTGAGATGAGCGGAAGGGGCATTCAGGAGAAAGGATTCGGAACTGCGGTGCGCCATCGTTCGAGAGCTTGCGAACGAACATGGCCATTTGGCAGTGGTGCTTGCCGTTTCGCTTGCAGCATGCGGGAACGGGGTCGTATGCAGCAGCGACCGCCAATGGGGCCACGGAACCCCACGCAATCAAGACAAGCACAATCGTGGCGATCAGTCTCCGCATAGATAGAGGCGATGTTAACACAGGACTTGCGAGGATTTCCGGTCCGTTGTGCTGGCGAGAGGACCCTATAGGGCGGCTTGCAATTGGGATGATCGCGAACGTAGTTTTTCGCTGCCCTCACGAAGACTTAATTAAGGACCGGCGACATCGAGTCTCTGCGTCTGGGAGCCGCGAGGAAAACGATGGTTTTGTTTTCTGCTACGGTCGCCTTCAATTTCGCAACGACTTCATGTCGAGATAGAAGGCTACGAAAGAAATGGCGGCAATGACAAAGATGAGTCATTTTCTGCCATTGGTATTCCGAAGCTCCAAGACATTAGCAGAGTTTTGGTTGGCGTGCCTGATTTGGACATATACTGCTACGTTGCGCGGGAGGATGTGTATGGAAAGACGAGAACTGCTTGCCGGCTTAGCCACAATCTCTGCATTATCTGCCGCCCCTTCTCTTTATGCTCAGGCGACTCACCAACATTCGCCAGACGCCGGAAAGAATGCCGCTGTGATTAAAACGGCGAGCGATTGCGAAACCACCGGGGAAATCTGTGTAAGCCACTGCATTGAACTACTGTCCCAAGGCGACAAGTCTCTGGGCCTATGCGCGAAGAGGGCAAGCGAACTGATCGCTGTTTGCAGGGCCCTCGGTGCGATAGCGACCCAGGATGCGCCTTCCCTAACGACACTGGCGGCATTGGCTGAGGATGTTTGCAAGCGTTGCGAGACGGAATGCCGTAAGTTCACGCAGCATCCTCAGTGCATCGCCTGCGCGGATGCGTGTGCAGCGTGTTCCGCTGAATGCAAAAGACTCCACGGCTAGTTCTCTGACTGCTTTCTTGCGCTGCACTTTGACTTGTGAACCACTGCGACTTTTTCGGCCTCCGCGGGCTCGCATTCGAGCGACCGTTCGAGTTGTCATCCATCATAAAGATGGGTGGAGACCAGATCTCGCCTGTCGTTTAAACACCATACGTGCTACGATCCCGTGACCATCATGCGGAGATTCCTTGCCATTGTGGTTCTTTGTGTCATTGCGTGGGGCACTGCCGCTCCGTTCGCAATGGCCTACACAGGGAACTCGACGCCTTTGTGCTGCCGCCGCGACGGCAAACACCATTGTCAGATGACGATTGAGCTAGCGGAAGTTGATGCCTCACGCATCCCTAGTTTTAAGACCAACGCTCCCCAGTGCCCGTATCGAAATCTCATCCCCATCCTGGCAGCCGCAACACACGCACACATCGCACGACCTCTTGGTGAGGCACTGCCAGCGATACGCTATACAATCTTCAAAAAACGGCCCGCCGTCGTATCAATTTTCATCTCCTCCCTCGGTCAGCGCGGACCGCCCATACCCTCTCTTCTCTAGTCAAGACGAAGCAAAAGACTCTATCTCGTCCTTGTGTGGAAAGTGGGGAGGATCATGTTTCTTCGTCATTGTGTAGGATTGCTCGTCGCTATTGCTCTGTTCTGTTTGTTTTTCCCCGTTCACCTGTTGTCTCAAACGGAAGTTGCGTTGCTGGTTGGAACCGTTCGTGATCCTCAAGGTGGAGTGATTCCCGGCGTCGAAGTACAAGCGACACGCCTGGAAACCGGGATCGTCACGACTTCCGTCACCAATGAAGCGGGCCTTTACGTCTTCACCGGATTGCAGCCGGGACGCTATCGGCTCGTCGCACACAAACAGGGCTTCAAGGAAGCCGTCGTCGAAGAGCTTGTGCTATCGGTGCAAGCCCAGCGGGAGCAGAACTTCTCCCTCGCCATCGGGTCCGCATCGGAAACAGTCACAGTTGAAGCCAGCACACTAACAATCAACACGCAGGACGCGAGCGTCAGCACGGTCGTCGATCGGCAGTTCGCGGAAAACCTTCCGCTGAATGGGCGCAGCTTTCAAAGTCTCATTGAGCTTACCCCTGGGGTAGTCGTAACCAGCGTCAACTCCGAAGACTCGGGTCAATTCAGCGTGAACGGACAGCGTGCCGTCTCAAACTACTGGACGGTGGACGGCGTGAGCGCAAATTTCGGAATTGGCGGGATCGGTTCCGGAACAAACAATGCTCCGGGCAACGGGCTCGCAGGTGCGCTCGGCGCGGCGAGCGTTTTAGGAGGCACCAATAGTCTGGTCTCGGTGGATGCGCTCGAGGAGTTTCGCATTCAGACTTCAACGTTCGCTCCGGATACAGGACGCACGCCGGGAGGACAGATTTCCATCGTCACGCGCTCGGGCACCAATCAGTTCCATGGTTCTGCTTTTGACTATTTTCGAAATACGGCCTTGGATGCCAACAATTGGTTCAACGGCGTCAATTTTGCGAATTCCACGCCCCTTCCCAAGGCTCCGGAGAAACAGAACGATTTCGGAGGGACTTTCGGAGGCCCGATCTTGAAGGACCGGACCTTCTTTTTCTTTTCCTATGAAGGACTTCGCCTCCGACTCCCGGAAACAACCTTGTCACAGGTCCCGGATCTCGAGGCACGCCAGAACGCGACGCCGGGCATGCAGCCGTACCTGAACGCGTTTCCCTTTGATCCCAATCAACCTGACCTTGGCGACGGCATTGCCGAATTCAATGCCAGCTATGTTGATCCTGCTTCCCTCAACGCCTACAGCCTCCGCATCGATCACAAACTGAACGACAAGCTCACTCTGTTTGGCCGGTACAACTACTCCCCATCGAGTCTCACCTCACGCGCTCTGGGGGGTTCTACCCTGAACACCATCACTTATGCTCAGGACACCGTGCAGACCGGGACCCTGGGGGCCACCTGGACTCTGTCTCCGACCATAAGCGACGACTTCCGATTCAACTACAGCAGGGCAAACGTTATTACTTCTGCAAAACTGGACAACTTCGGGGGGGCCGTTCCCGTTCCCGCTCCTTTCCCCAGCCCCTTCACCACGCAAAATGCCGATTTTAGTCTTGATATTTATTCGCTGTTAAATGCCGACATTAATGAAGGAGTCGGAACTCATGCCCTGCAGCGACAACTGGCCTTGGTTGACAACCTGGCTGTGCAGACGGGAAAGCACAGGCTGGCGTTTGGCGTCGACTTCCGCCGTTTGTCGCCGCAAGTGACCCAGGCCCAATATTTTCTGCTTCCGTTCTTTGCCGACGTACCCTCCGCCGAAATCGGAGACACAAGCGCCGCCGGAATCTTCGTACAAAGTTCCGTCCCCACGGATCTACTGATCCGCAATCTTAGTTTGTTTGCGCAGGACACCTGGCAGGCGACGCCGCGCCTAACCCTCACCTATGGCCTGCGATGGGATGTGGAATTTACGCCCACCGCGCAGACTGGACCCGGGATCCCGGGCGTAGTCAACTACAACAATCTCTCCCAGCTTGCTCTCGCGCCGCCGGGAACGCCGCCGTTCTACACCCGCTATGGAAATGTCGAGCCTCGGATTGCGGCAGCGTATCAGTTCGCTCAGAGGAACGGCGCGCCGGCCACGGTGCTTCGCGCCGGATTCGGCGTCTATAACGACCTAGCCACGACAGAGATAGGCAACAACCTCAACGAGGGATATCCCTATGTGGGATACAACAACATTTTTCAAACCTTCCCGGTAAGTCCCCCTCCGCCGCCGATTGTACCGCCCAACGCGGTCAACGCGACGGCCCTGGTCGCTTTTGATCCTCACCTTGAGTCGCCGCGCACGCTGGAGTGGAACGTGGCACTGGAGCAGGCCTTGGGCAGCCAGCAAACTCTGACGATTTCCTACGTTGGCGCGGCGGGAACGAACCTGCTGCAAACGGCGCTGATTAATTCGCCAAACCCGAATCTTGCGTCGGCAATATTGATCGGCAGCACGGGCACGTCGAGCTACAGTGCGCTGCAGGCGCAATTCCAGCGACGGTTGTCGCGCGGCCTGCAGCTGCTTGCTTCCTACACCTGGTCGCACTCCATCGATACAGGTTCCTCCGGTTCGCTCGCTAGCGAGTCGAATTATCCCGGGCCCGGGGGCAGTGCGAACCAGAACCGGGGCGATTCGGACTTCGACATTCGGAACGCGTTTTCCGCCGGGGTGACCTACAACATTCCGGCCGCGAGACTGAATCGTCTTACCAGCGCCATTCTGGGTGGCTGGTCTGTTCAGAGCATCATTCACGCATACTCGGCCCCGCCTATCTCTGTGTATGACACCAATTTCACTATGCTAGTCAACAGGTCAGTGCTCATTCGGCCAGATCGCATTCCGGGAATTCCCCTCTATCTTTTCGGGTCGCAATATCCTGGAGGCAAGATACTTAATGACACCGTCGGTGCAGCAACATGCTCTGATGGCTCTCCCAGCGTTGGCCCTTTCTGCCCGCCGCCGACCGATGCCAATGGGAACCCGTTGCGACAGGGAGACCTCGGGCGGAACTCAGTAAGAGGTTATCCCTTCGGGCAATGGGACTTCGGCATTCATCGCGACTTTCCTATCCGCGAATCGCTGACGTTACAGTTTCGCGCTGAAATGTTCAACGTGCTGAACCATCCCAACTTCGGGCCGCCGCTTGGCGACATATCCGGCAACAGCGGTGTGTTTGGTTACCCCAACCAGACGGCGGGAGAGGCATTCAGCGGCCAGTTCGCAGGCTACTCTACGGCCGGCGGCCTCAATACGCTGTATCAAATCGGAGGCCCGCGCTCCATCCAGCTGGCCCTGAAACTTTCTTTTTGAGTGCGTTGTGTGCGTGCCGTCGCGACACCGCATCGGATTCGCTGAGAAAGGGGGACATTAGATATGTCGATTCGTCATCTGTGGTTGCTCGTACATCGCTACGTGGGACTGGCTATGGCAAGCTTCCTCGTTCTTGTCGGTCTGACGGGCAGTCTGCTCGCCTTCTCCATTGAGATCAATCACCTCGTCAGCCCGCGGTTCTACGCCAAGCCGCAGCCAGGCGCGGCGCGCCTCGGCTTCGCGACCTTCATCGATCGGGCGGAAGCCCTTGTTCCTCAGGAGCAGGTGTACTGGATCCAAATTCCGAGCGACCCCAATCAAATCGATGTTCGATTCAGCCTGCGAAGGAACACGGCGACGGGGAAGCCCTACCCACTCGCTGTTGAGGATTTGTATCTCAATCCGTGGACCGGACAAGAGCTTGGCCGGCGCAAGCCGGGAGAGCCCTATCCAACGGCGTTCATGGACAAAGTGCGCAAACTGCACGAGGAGTTGTTTCTCGGCAACTTCGGCTTCCGGTTTATGGGCGTCATTGCCCTTATCTGGACGATCGATTGTTTCATTGGCTTCTATCTCACCCTTCCGGCCGCGCTCCAGCGCTTCTGGCCGCGCTGGCAGCAGGCGTGGCTCGTCAAATGGCGGGCCAGTGCTGCTCGCGTCAATTTCGATCTGCACCGAGCGAGCGGCCTCTGGCTCTGGCCGATGCTTTTCGTCTTCGCCTGGTCTAGCGTGATGTTCAACCTTCCCGAGGTCTACAACGGCGTGTCAAGAGCGGTCTTTCACTATCAATGGCCTCCAGCTGATGCTGAAATGCCCATGCAGGGGACTGGCAACGAGCGCCCGCCGCGCCTCGATCTCCAGGCCGCCCTTTCGACCGCCCAGCGCCTGATGGCGGAACAGGCAGCGATCCACCATTTTTCGGTCATGGAACCGGAGGTCTTTGCGTATCAGTTCGATTCTAGAACTTACTTTTACAACGTTCACAGCAGCCGCGATATCTGGCACTCCCAAGACTCGTGGACAACCATCGACTTCGACGGAGACACCGGCGCTCTGCGCAAGTTGTTCATTCCCACCGGCGAGCACGCCGGCAGAACCGTTGCTCTCTGGCTGGTATACCTGCACGAGTGCTGGTTCGGGCTTCCCTATCGCATCTTCGTCTGCGTCCTGGGCCTTGTGATTGCCATGCTGTCCTACACCGGTGTCTACATCTGGTGGAAGAAGCGCAGAGGTAGGGTTCTGGCAGCCCAAAAACAGAAGGCCTCCTTCTCGACGTCTGTTGTTCAACCCAACGAGGCCTCGCGATGATCCGCCGCTTTTTTATTAGGCTGCACCGCTGGGTGGGGCTGGCGATGGCGGGGTTCCTCATTCTAGTCGGCTTGACGGGCAGTTTGCTCGCCTTCCGTAATGAGATAGATCGCCTGGCCAGCCCGCGATTCTTCGCTAAACCGCAGCCGGGAGTAGCGCGGCTTGACTTCGCCACTCTTACCGACCGAGCGGAAGCTTTAATACCGCAAGGCCAGGCGTACTGGATAGTCGCCGCCCCCGATCAGATCACTGTGGCGTTCATCCCACGCAAGAACCCCGCAACGGGGAAGCCCTAC
>DATJOA010000114.1:0-4568 GCA_035507635.1 Candidatus Acidiferrales bacterium | reverse complement strand
AAAGATCCTGTGACGTCCACGGAGACTTACGAGCATCTTTATGGAGTCGAAATTCGGCAATCGCCTGCTGCGCCGCCTCAAGTTGGCCTTGCTGCTGGTAGTAGTAAAAAATTCGTGCCGTCGCATTCAGGTCTTCCGGATTCCTAACCAGCGCGGCCCGGGCATCGTCGCGAAACTTGCGCAAATTCTGAGTATCCCGCAACAGGTCGAAATAACTCTTCACCAGCTGCGCATCCCACAACGGCTGAAAACTCTGCTTGTAAACTGCCAAACCCTCCCGCACCGATCCACGCCGATACTCGACCATCGCCTTTGCCTTCACGGGAAAAATCTGGTCGTTCGGAAATTGCTTTCGGTAATCGTCGATGAGGCGCGTGGCCGCCGCATATTCTTTCTCCGAAACGAGGAACTGCATGAACCGGCCATAAAGCGATTGCTCCGCGGGATATCGGCCAATCCAGGCGCGGTACTGCGCGATCGAAACATCCTTCGGCAAACCCTGCGCCTGAATAATCCCGAAGATCCGTTCGAACGCCTGCCATGACCGCTGCTCCAGAACAGGAGTAAGTTTCTCTGCGGCAACCGGCGGCGCAGTCGCAACCAGCGATAGCACTTTGATTTCATCCAGCGGCCGCACTCGCCGCTGATAGAAATCGGCGAGCGCAACTTGGGCTCCCGCTTTATCCGGCGAGCGCTCGACGTACGCTTTCCAGTCCGATTCCGCGGCGGCGAAATCCAGATCCTGCTGATCCTCGAGTGCGCGTAGCGAGTACAGTTCCGCATTCTGCGAATCCTTCTTGATCAGCTCGCCCAGCGCAGGACGAGTTTCATGCGGAGGACGCCGGAACGCGACAGCGCCGTTGGGCAGCGGCATCATGCGGAAGAAAACCGCTTCTAGCGCGCTTTTCGCTTCGACGTTGCGAATCCAGTAAGGCAATTCAGCGAAAGCGCCGACCGACGCGCCAATGCCGGCCACAAAAACAGTCAGCAGCAAGTAGCGCACGCGGCGCGTGGAGGCATCAAGGAAGCACTTCAATCTGCACCTCCTGTGTACCGATGTTGTGGGCGATATCTTCCGCCGTGACGGTGAGGTTGTACGTTCCCGGAATCTCCTGCTCCGGAATCGTCAACGTCCCCGTATTCGCGGCAGCGCTCGGATCCCAGCGCAACGCGACGGGATTCGCACCGTCCATCTGCGCGACGAGCGATCGCGTACTCTCCGATGCGCTGACTCTTAGGTTGATATTTTGACCACGCTGGAAGCGCGTTCTTTCGAGTTTCACGCTTACCACCGGCGGCTTGCTCGCGATCACGAATGTCTTCGACTCACGGTAGGTATGCCCGACCTGGTCGCGCAGAATCAGCCGAACCGTGTACGTCCCGTCCTGCATCTCGGTGGGCGCGAGAAACCGCGTCTGCCAGATGTCTTCCGCCGACAGATGCCGCAGCGGTTGCACCAAGCCAAACGGAAACAGGGCGACCACCGACACGATCGACTCATCCGTCTTGACCCGCAAAATTGGATCGCCGGGACGAATCACGCGCGGCCGCAGCAGCGCGCGCGGCACCGCCAGAAACGATGTGTAAGGCGTGACAAACTTGTACTTCCGCGCCAGCTGGATGATCTCATCGATCGTCGCCTGATCTTCCCCATCGCGCTCAATCTTCGCCAGCAATGCATCTACTCGGGCGCGCGCCCATGAACGCGGTAATTGCGGATGATCGAACGATTGTTGTGGAAAATTAGTCTTGCCGGTCAGCGCGACGGCAGTACCATCACGAACTCCGTGCACGGTGAAACCGACGTCATCTTGCGGCTTCTGATAGCGCCCCACCCACGAAGCCATCGACCCGGAGAACGTTGAATCCTGCAGTGGATACACCGTATCAACGGCGTTTGCCGGCGTAACGGTGAGATCCATCTGCCCAATCGGGCTGCGTCCAATCTTGGACAGGAACGAATTCAGCTTGAATTCGATCGGTTCGGTCGAGAGCACTTGTTCGAGCACGCCGTCCTGCTGCGCCAGCATCCGGAACAAGGGAAGATTGGCATCGTCCCCGACAGCAAGAATGTACGTGCGCGGACGCTGCGTCTCAGGAATCTGATTCCACTCCGAGGCATACCACGCTCCCAGCTTCCGATTCTGAATCGGCCCGCGGGTCGCGCCTCCATCGCTGAGAATCACGAGATATGTATTGCTCGCACCCGGAGCCGTTGCCTGCGCGAGCCCCGTCCGCAACGCCAGTTGGAGATCGGTTCCTCCGCGCAGCCGGCTGGCTCGCACCGAGTCAATGGCCCGCTGCACATTGCCCTGCTCCGCCGAACTTAACGGCACGATTTGCGTTTCGGTATTGAACAAAATCAGCGCGAAGTGGTCCGTCGGCCGCAGCGAGTGCAGCAATGTTTCGAGCGCTTGATAACTGCGCTCCAGCTTCTCCCACTGCATCGACAGCGAGGTGTCGAAAAGCACGATGACGGTTTTCGAAGGTGCCCCAGTTCCGTTCTGTGCCGGTGCGCCCGCACTTCCGAATCCGAGCAGCGCGTCGGCCTCGAAGAATCCCGGTTCGTTTGTGCTGCGCACCGGCGACATTTCATTTGGCGACGGCTGCCCGCTGTCCGGATTCCGATAGGTCAGCAACTGCAAACTGTCAGCCCCGGCCGGATCGAGATCCCACGTGGCAACAAAATCCTCGCCCAGATTAACGTTCTCACCTTCGAAATGTCCCTGCACAAGGTGCGGCGTGTTCTGATCGAGCTGAAGAGGAAAAGTCTTCGCGGGCACTTCAAAATTCCGGATCGCATGCGCGGAATGAAATTCAAAGTTGATCCGGAAACGCCCCGCCGCCTGCGCTGCGTACGCATCGGGCCTGAGCGGGATCGCGAAATACGATTTCAGGTTCTCTACTGGAATCGATTCGTGATACTCGATTTCCAGCCGCTTCGTCCCAAAAGGCGCAATGGGCACGATCTTGGCGCTGAAAACCGAACTGCGCTTGGCTTCCTCCGGCCCGCGCTCTCCCTGTTGCAAAAGTCCGGGATCGATCGCTTGCTGCTTCAGCTGGTTGTACAGCTCTTCGGCGCGTTTGCGCTCAAGAATCACGGCGGGCAAGCGCACCGGACCATCCCAGGTCGCGAAATCCGAAATTGTGGCATGACTCGGCAGCGCGAAAATGTAGTTGCCTTCCTCAATCGCCGAAGTGTGATTCACGAATACCTGCCGGACGAACACGCGCGCATCGCCGTTGTCGATGCGCACCGTAATTTCCATTTCTTCGAGCGACAAGATCGCCGGATTGGGCTGCTGCTTGTCCCGCGGAATCAGAACTCCGGCATCCGCGAAAAGAAATGGAGCGACAAGAGCGACGAAACACAACATGAGGACGTTTTTCATGAGTGCAGCTTCTGCTCTGGTATGCGGACCAGGCCATTATCCGTGCCGATGTAGATGTAGCCGTTTAGAGAAGTAAAAGCAGTAACGTTCATCGACGGCAGTCCGTCACGAATCACGGACCATCGTCCAGATTGGCGGTCGTAAACATAGAGACCGTCCCCCAACGTGCCTGCCAGAACGTAACCTGCTGTAACCAGCATTGCGTTGGGATTGATTTCGATTGGCCCTGTCGCGACATCGAATGCGTGGAATCTTCCGGAAGCGTCGAGCCCCACAACGCCGGCCCCGTACGTCCCGATCATCCACTCGGGTCCGACGCGAACGACCGACGTGATCCAGTTGTGCTTCAGATTGGAGCTTGTCGTCGTGTAGTTGACCTTGACGTCGCCACGATCAAGCTGAGAAAGCCCTCCTAGCGTGCCGGCCATGAGTTCATCTCCCGCAGCGCCGAGTGCGTAGACGTGGTTGTTTACGAGCCCGTGGAATGCATACAGACTGCGCGCGCCGCCTGCATCGAGAAACGTCAATCCCGCTGGAGTGGCGAGTGCCAACCCATCCCGGTAGTCCACGATGTCGGTAACGTGGTCGGCAATGAGTCCATCGGCGCGAGTCAGAATCTGCTGTTCGCTTCCAGCGTCATTGAAGCGCACCAGGCCATTCGCGGTCGCCACATCGATCACGTCGCTCTTCGTTTCAGGAAAGATCCGATTCACGCAGAAGACATGTTCGTCTTCCACATGCCGAGTCTGCGCGCCTGCTGGAAGCACGTCGAGCCCGCGATCGAAATATCCAATCCACAGTTGCCCATCGCGGTCTGCCGCGAGAGCCGAGATATTGCGGTCGGTGAGAACAGAAGTCCCTGACTGAAGCACGCGCTCCCATCCGAGACTGTGACGACCCATGCGGTAGACGCCATCCCGCGCAACCGCAAACACCGCATCGCCCGAGCTGAAGATCTGGCGCACCTCCGCCAACTGACTTTCTTCTCCAATACTAGGATTCGGTCGGCGTCCCTCTAGAGGAATCGTGATGATTCCTTGATCCTCCGACCCGACGAAGAGCTGGCGAGCTGTAGCAAATAAAGCCGTAACAAGCACTCCCGGCGCCAGCACCCGCGAAAAACGTCCGCCCTGGAACACGGCAACCCCGGTCGCCGTACCTACAAAAGTCGTATCC
>DATJOA010000113.1:0-16082 GCA_035507635.1 Candidatus Acidiferrales bacterium | reverse complement strand
ATCACGTCGTGCAGAAACTTGTGTTGGTTGTAGGTTCGGAGACAGAGAACCGACTTCGGAAGCCAATTTTCGTTCAAGAAAATACGCCCCATTTTCACATTATGGCAGGGACGCACAGAATCGGGTAGATGCGGGAGCAATCAGAAGAACATGTCCGTTCCGTAGAGAATTTTCCCAAATAACCTAAGCTACGCTTGGGTTATAATGAGCAGTGGTCTCGCTGAGGTTTGGCGGAGTCCAATTCGTCGTGTATTCAAACGATCATCCGCTGCGCCACGTTCACGGCTTTTCTGGCGAAACGGAAGCCATTGTAGACCTGCGGCGGAGCCGGACCGTTGCCTTGGCGAAACGAGCCGATGCGGTCCGGCCCGCAAATGCGAAGCGATCGGATGTAAAGAAGGTGTTGCGGGCTGCGGCCAAACATTTTGACGATCTGGCGGAGTTATGGGAGTCAATCCATGGCGAATAAAACAATCCAGCAAAAAATACGTAGAGCAAGAATTGCGACCCCCGACTCCGAAATCGATCGCGCGATCGCATATGCCCGGAGACTGCGAGGCGAACCGGTCGTGAACGAAGTCGAATACATGTCTGGCTCGGGGCTGGATCTGCTGGTGCTCAAATTGAGCGATGGCCACCGGCACGTGATTCCGCGCGAAGACTTGCAAGGACTTGAATCGGCCACAACAGATCAGATCTCGCACATAGAAATTCTCGGCGGCGGAACAGGTCTGCACTGGCCCGATCTGAATGTCGACCTGTACGTACCGGCACTGCTTCGGGGCATTTCCGGCAACAGGCAGTGGATGGCAAAGATTGGACGGCGCGGAGGAGAGGCAACAAGCCCCGCAAAGAAAAAAGCGTCGCGGGCGAATGGGAAGCTGGGCGGAAGGCCGACGAGAAGCACGGCCGCTGGGGATTAGCATCTGCTTAAGTAGATGCGGCAATCTGTCTCCCCACCACTAAAATAAAAAGCCGCCAGCTTTTGGCTGACGGCTGAATGCTGCTCGTCTAGTTCTCGTACAACAGCACGCCCTCCGCCTTCTCCGAATCCACCGGGCGGTAGAAGAGCTTGTTGTCTTCGAGGAAGACCTCGATGAACGCCGGACGCGTCGTGATCGTTCCCTGAATCAGCGCCTCCGACAGCGGGTCTTCGATGTACTTCTGCAGCGCGCGCCGGAGCGGACGTGCTCCATAGCTTCGGTCGGTCAAGGTCTGGTTCAGTATCCAGCGCTTCGCCTCGTCCGCCACCGTGACCGTGATCGACTTCTGCGCCAGGTTCGCATTGAGTTGCGTGACCATGAGTTCCAGAATCTGGATCAGGTCGGTCTCGTTCAGCGCGTTGAAGATGATGATCTCGTCCAGCCGGTTCAGGAACTCCGGATTGAACGTGCGCTTGACTTCATTCTTCACGAGTTCTTCGACTTTGTCCGCGATCGCTTCTTCCTTCGTCGACTGGAAGCCCAGGCCCTCGCGCTTCTGCAAGTGCCGCGCTCCAATGTTCGACGTCATGATGATGATCGTGTTTTTGAAGTCGACCGTGTTGCCGAGGCCGTCGGTCAGCTGCCCGTCTTCAAACACCTGCAACAGGATGTTGAACACGTCCGGATGCGCCTTCTCGATTTCGTCGAGCAGCACGACCGAATACGGAGCCCGCTTCACGCGCTCAGTCAGCTGTCCGCCCTCTTCGTAGCCAACGTATCCCGGAGGCGAACCGATCAGCTTCGAGACAGAGTGTTTCTCCATGAACTCCGACATATCGAAGCGCACCAGCGCCTTCTCGGTGCCGAACATGAACTGCGCCAGCGTTCGCGCAACTTCCGTCTTGCCGACGCCGGTCGGTCCGAGGAACAGGAACGATCCAATCGGCCGGTTCGGATTCTTCAATCCCGCGCGCGACCGCCGGATCGCCCGAGCCAGTGCGCTGATCGACTTATCCTGCGAGATGATCCGCTTGTGGAGCTCTTCCTCAATCCGCAGCAGCTTCTGCGTCTCTTCTTCCTTGATCGAGGTGATGGGCACGCCGGTCCACCGCGAGACGACATCTTCAATGTCCTCGCGGTTGACCACTCCCGTCGAAGACTCGTCGAGATGATACTTCTCGCGCAGGGCGCGCAGGTTCTCGCGCTCCTTGCGTTCTTCGTCGGAATAAAAACGTGCCTTCTCGAACTCGTGATTCGCGATGGCGTTCTCCATGCGATGCACGATGAACTTGATTCTCTTCTGCACTTCCGTCAGCTCTTCCGGCAGGGAAGTCTGGCGCAACTTCACGCGCGCTCCGGCTTCGTCCACCAGATCGATGGCCTTATCCGGCAGGAACCGGTCAGGAATGTAGCGATTCGAATGCGAGACCGCAAAGTTGATCGCTTCGTCGGTATAGGTGACCGCGTGGAACTTCTCATAGCGGTCTTTAATTCCGAACAGGATCTTCACCGCATCTGTTTCGTTCGGAGGCGGAACCTTTACGGCCTGGAATCGCCGCTCGAGCGAACGGTCCTTCTCGATCGACTTCCGATATTCTCCCGGAGTCGTTGCGCCAATGCACTGAATCTCGCCGCGCGAAAGGGCCGGCTTCAGAATGTTGGCCGCATCGAGCGATCCTTCCGCGGATCCCGCGCCCACCAGCGTATGAAGCTCGTCAATAAAGATGATGGAATTCTGCGACTCCATCAACTCCTTCATGATCGTCTTCAGCCGCTCTTCAAACTGGCCTCGGTATTTCGTTCCGGCCACGATCAGCGATAGATCCAGAGCCAGGATTCTCTTGTCCGCCAGGAACGACGGAACTTCCCCATCGGCGATCCGCTGCGCCAGTCCCTCAACGATGGCAGTTTTTCCAACGCCCGGCTCGCCGATCAGCACCGGATTGTTCTTCGTGCGCCGGCAAAGAATCTGGATGACCCGGTCGACTTCGCCTTCACGCCCGACCAGCGGATCCAACTGGCTGTCCATTGCGGCCTGGGTCAAATCCCGCGAAAATTCCGAGAGCAGCGAACTTTCACGCTGCCGCTGCGGCTGTGCCTTCTCCTGAGTTGTCCGCGCAAGCTCTTCGCGGATCGTCGAAAGCCGCAATCCGCGCTCGTGCAGGATCTCCGCCGCGAAGCATTTCTCTTCCCGCAGCAGGCCTAACAGCAAATGTTCGGTCCCGATATGACGATGCGAGAGTCGCTCGGCTTCTTCCGCAGCATAGGCCAGAACCCGCTTGCATTCATTGCTCAGCGGAAGATCGACCGACGTAGAAACCTTCTCGCGGATAGTGGTATGTCCCTCAATCTGCTTGCGGATCGATTCGACGGACGCATGCGAGCGCAGGAAACGATTGGTCAGGGCCTTGTCTTCACGCAGGAGCCCCAACAGCAAGTGCTCCGTCTCTATATAAGGAGACCCAAACTGGCTGGCTTCGTAGCGTGCGAAAAAGATGACGCGCCTGGCTTTCTCCGTATAGCGTTCAAACATAATCCCCTTTGACCTTCCCGGCCGGGGAAACCCGACCCTACCGACCGTGACCCTGCATCTGATTATTATGCAATCAAAGGGCCGCCGGACCCAAGTATCCTCCCAGCTCTAACCCCCTGACCACGTTACTGAAGGAACCCCGCTGGATTCCCTCGGTCTTCGCTCTCTGCCGTCCCCTTGCACTTTCTCATACGAACCTTGCGCCTTCCTTACGCCGGAAGCGATTCCGGTTCGATCTCCTCGATGCGTCCCCGCTCCAGCCGCAATACGCGATGGCAGCGCCGGGCAAACGATACATTGTGCGTAGCAATGAGGGAGGTGAGTTGGTGTTCGCGATGTAATCGCGCTATCAAGGCGAATACGGCTTCTGCAGTCTGTCCGTCCAAGTCCCCGGTAGGCTCGTCCGCCAGCAATAGCTTCGGACCCGTTATGAGCGCCCGTGCCAGAGCCACTCGCTGCTGCTCACCGCCAGAAAGTTCCCCCGAACGGTGATGGGCGCGCTGTTCCAATCCGACCTCACGCAGCCAGCGTGAAGCCAATGGTTCCACTCGTTCCCATGCCTGCCCTCTGAGCAGCAACGGCATGGCAACATTTTCGGCCGCCGTAAATTCCGGCAGCAGGTAGTGAAACTGCCACACAAACCCGGTCTCCCGATTGCGAAAGGCCGCGGCTTCGTCGTGAGACAGCGAATTCACTTGCAAGTGGGCGCAGTATACGTCACCTGCGGAAGCGCGATCAAGAGCGCTCAGGATGTGCAAAAGTGTACTCTTGCCGGCACCCGATTCGCCCACAATCGCCAGCATCTCTCCCCGCTTCACTTCAAACGACAGATTCTCAAAGAGCACCAGATCCGATTCACCGGACCGGAAAACCTTCTTCAGGCCTTCCACTCGAAGCATTAAATCTTCATTTCTTAGATGCAATCGACGTCTCTTTCGTTCCAACTGGCGAATTCAAGTGCAGCTTGCCCGATCGCGTCGTATGTCCGGCCCGTACTTAACTGCTGGCCGTCCACTCGTCTCCGCTTTCTCATCCTGCCACTCTTCAAAACTGTATCCCGGCCCAACTACGCTTCATGTGATTCAAGTCACGGCAGTTAAGTTCATGCAGGAACCGCCGCCACCGGCTGTCCAGCCGTGCCGTTATTCGTATCGCAAGGCCTCCGCTGGCAGAATCCTTGATGCCGACCACGACGGATACAACGTCGCCACAAATGAGATTAGCACCGCAAACAAGGCTACCAGTGCTCCATCGATTACCCGCGGGGCGAACGGCACGTAGTCGATCGAATAAACCTCCGGCGACAACGTGATCACGTGGTAATGCCCCCCGGCGTATGAGATCGCATACCCCAGCACCAGCCCGATCGCGGTCCCGATCACCCCGATCAGAACTCCCTGCGCGATGAAGACATTCCTCACCTGTGCCTTGCGCGTCCCCATCGACATCAGCACTGCAATATCCTTCGTCTTCTCCATCACCATCATGATGAGGCTGATCAGAATGTTGAGCGCAGCCACGAACACAATCAGCCCGATGGTGATGAACGTCACCAGCCGCTCCAGCCGCAGCGCGTGAAACAGAGCTTTGTTCTGCTCCATCCAGTTCGTGGCCATAAATCCCTTGCCCGCCGCCTGTTCCAGTTCGCGGGAGATCGCGTCGGCATCGTAGATGTCGTCGATCTTGAACTCGAGCACCGAAATCAGGTCGCCCAGCCCGAACAGCTGCTGCGCATCCGACAGGCGCACGAACGCCCAGCTTGAGTCGTAGTCATAGAACCCGGAATTGAAAATCCCCACCACGTGGAACCGGTTGTATTTCGGCACCATCCCGAACGGGGTGAGCTCCCCCTGCGGACTCGTCACCAGCACCACCGACCCGACGGTCGCTCCAAGATTGTCGGCCATATCTCTTCCAATCACGATCGGAGGCATCGCCGCCACCCGTTGCTCGACGCCCTCCAGCGAATCCGGCGACTCTGAACCAGGGTGCCCCATTTCTCCCTGATTTTGGGAGAAGTGGGGATTTTCTGCAGGTTCGTCCAGCCGCGCCGCCGATCCCTGAGTCACCGAATTCAGCAGATCTCCAACTTTTCTCTCGTATCTGGGAATCATCCCCTTCAGCACCGCGCCGCGCGCCCGCGGACCGCGCGAGATCAGCACCTGCTCAAAGATCGCCGGAGCCGCAGCCGTCACATGCGGTTCCTTCTCCAGCCTTTGCAAGAGCGTAGGCCAGTCCCGTATACCGTCATCGTTGATTCGCTGCAGGCTGATATTCGACGTCGACCCCAGGAGCCGCTGCTGCAGATCCTGACGGAATCCATTGTTGATGGCGAGCGCTACCACCAGCGACGCCACGCCCGCCGCCACTCCGGCTATGGAGATTGCCGTGATAATCCCGATAAACGCCTGCCGCCGTTTCGCGCGCAGGTAGCGGCTTGCTACAAAGAGTTCAAAGCGCATGGAGTCGGTGTGTTCGGCCGCATCGACCAGCAGCCATCCACGACTGGATTATAAGGTGAAATCGTCATCTCGACCGGGGTGATGCGTAAGGCACAGCGGATGGCATCGCGGAGTGAAGAGACTTTGTGTTCCGCGAGTCGTATCAGGGCACGCATTCATGCGTGGCGCAAATGCCGCAAAAAACGGCGCACCTTCAGGTGCTGCTTTGAAAGCTACCCGCTTGAGTACGCCGTTTCCCGCGATGCGATCACTCCATATATCACCAGCTGCCACCATGTGAGCACGATCGACGTAATCACAAACTCGACTCCAAAGCGCTTTACCCTGCCGAAGGTTTCAGGAATTCCAACCAGGAAGTACGCGTGAATGGCCGCCCCGCCGAGCGCAACCAATGTCACGCAAGAAATCACGACGATTCTTCGCACCAGGGGCATGAGGGGGGCGCGCTCCCGCACAGGCTCAGTATCGCGGTACCAGTACACAAACCAGACCAGCAGCACGCCCATGCCAATGACTGTGCTCGCCCACTGCAGCAGCTTGTAGTGTGGAATCGCTCCCAGTCCAGGCACCGAAATCGTGTCGCGCAGAAATTCCCAGCGGCGCCAGAGCCACGTATTCACGTGCGTGAACGAATCCCACAAGAGATGCGTCGCAATTCCCAGCAGCGTGGAGGCGACGATCAGCAGAAACCTGCGCGTCCCCCCAAAACGAAATTCGCCGACATGCTTCGCCAGCCTGCTCTGCAACCCGTGCGGCAGCAGCCGCACCACCGGCCCCTTCACGAAGCGGTGGAAGATCCATAAGGTGAGCAATGCAATTGGGAGAGTGAGAAGGAGAGCGCCCCGAATGGAGTGCCCAAACCGGCCATGCGGCCCTAGGTTGATGAAATATTCAAAGTCCGGCGCAAATGTGCCAATCACCAGCGCGGACATGATCAAACGTCGGCGGCGAAAGGGTAGCGCTGCGGCTGCGTGGGCAATAGTGAAAGGCACACTCCATTATGACGGCAGCAGGCCAATCCCCGCAAAACCGGCGAGACATGCCTACTCCATCCGCTCCCAATATTGCGTCCGCCCCAACAACGAGACGCCAACGAACCCCCTCACTCGCAACTTTTTTCCGCTATTCTCGAGCATCATCGAGCATCGATAAATCTTGCCGTTATGCGGATCGAGAATCCTCCCGCCTGACCACTCGTCTCCATCCTTCTTCATGTCCCACAGGATTCTCAGCCCGACTTCCGGCTTGTCCTTCAGATCGCCTGTGCAGTGCTTGCAGATGTGCTGCGGATTGTCCGGATCGCCATTCAGAATCTCTTCAATTTTCCCGAAAAACTTTCCATTCTCCTCCCAAATCCTGACCACCGACTTCGGCTTGCCCGTTGCATCGTCCACCGTTCTCCATTTGCCCGCTGGAGAACTCTGCCCCGCGGCAACCGCCGCCAACCCGCAAATCACAACTAAAATTCCGAAAAGCCAAAATCTCGAGCGCATTCGATCCCCCTATTCTTTCGCCACAAAACGGCGCCAACTTCGGGATCGCAAAATTACGCGCCTAAACGAACCATCCATGCAGTGACGAAAGACACTCCAGGCGGTGATCGCCATCGCACCAGAGCAGCGAAGCGGCCAAGAAAGCAATCACGAGCGTAGATGGTCGTTGGTCGGTAGTCGCTCGCCAAGGCCAACGGCACGTGGTCGAACCGCCAACGACTAACGACCATCCCACAGCCGCGGCAAGACAGCCGGAACCCGCTCCCGATACTCCACAAAGGTCTGCCCAAATCGCTTCTCCAACTCGGCGTCTTCCATCCAGATCATTCCCGCTCCGGTCGCCATCGCAAATGCGGTCAGGGCCCAGCACACCACCAGCCCCGTCCCCAAGCTCCAGGCGGTCATCTCGCACAGATGCGCCAGATACACTGGATGCCGCACCCGCGCCCGAATTCCCGTCGTCACCAGCCGGTCATCCCGATGATTCGCCCGCACCTCCGGCAAGCCGCCCAACTGCGACCAGCTGAAATGCCCGCCCGCGTTCCGGTAAAGAAAAATTCCGGCGGCAAACAGCGCAGCCGCCGGAATCCACATCCACTCGGTCTCATACACCCGGACTCGCCACCACGGAACCGTCACGGCTCCCAGAACAATCCACATTCCGATCCACGCGGGAAGCAGAACGCGAAACGGCGACCGTCGGCGTGCCCGCCACCTCTCTGCCAGCGGATGAATCATGAACCAGAAAGTGGGAATCGTGGCATACACAACGCAAGCCACCCAGCCGATATCGCGCACAACCCTCATGGGCTGATTCTATAGCGGTGACCCAGCCCGGTTTGGCCGCGCTTTCGTTAACCTGTTATGACTCAGTCGCCTCCAGTCCGTCCCGCCCTATGCCGCTTGGCAACCGTGCGGCGGGGGAGTAGCATCAGGCACCCGAATTTTATCTCCGAAGGAGTCCAGCCATGGTTTTGGGGATGAGTCTGCAATCGTTCACTCTGCTTCACGTCCTGATCAGCCTTGTCGGAATCGCTTCTGGCTTTGCAGTTTTGTACGGATTTTTCGCAGGGAAACGCCTCAACTCATGGACCGTGGTGTTCCTCACCACCACCGCGCTGACTAGCATTACCGGTTTCCTTTTTCCATTCAAAGGAATCACTCCTGGAATCAAGATCGGAATCCTGTCCTTGGCAGTGCTGGCGATCGCAATTGTCGCTCGCTACTCCATGCACCTGAAATGGCGGAAAACTTACGTGATTAGTGCATGCGCAGCCTTGTACTTCAACGTATTCGTTTTGGTCGTGCAGTCATTTGAAAAAGCGCCGGCACTACACGCGCTCGCTCCGACACAGAAGGAGGCGCCCTTCGTAGTCACCCAGATTGCGGTTTTTGTTCTCTTTGTGGTGGTGACGGCAATGGCCGCCAGTAAGTTCCGTCTTGCGCCAACGATGCCTGCAGAATCGGCGCCGAGAGCGAAAGCTGCCTGAGTTTCCGCGAAGTCCGGTTGCGGCAGCGCGTCGGCACCGCACCGGACTGTGCCGCTATTCTCGAGGGCTCGACATCCTGCAACCGCTGCTCTCGCGGCATCATCCATTCCTGAGACTCGCAATTGAGGAATCGCTCCCATGCTCAAAGTCAACGTTGCGGAAAAATTCTCGAAGATCCCGGAGTTCTACAAGCCGCACATCGCCGGAGAACTCAACGGACAAATGGTCAAGCTTGTCAAAGCCAACACGGAGTTTCTCTGGCATCATCACGACCACGAGGACGAACTCTTCTTCGTCGTCAAAGGCCGATTCCGCATGGAATACCGCGACGAAGACTCCCGCGAGCATCAGGAATGGATCGAGCCCGGCGAATTCATCATCATCCCCCGTGGCATGGAGCACAAACCCGTCGCCGAAGAAGAATGCTGGATCCTTCTCTTTGAACCCGCCTCCACACTCAACACGGGCAACGTAGTCAACGAGCGCACCCAGCACGAACTCCAGCGTGTCTGAGAATGTCGCCGGCCTCATCGCGCGAGGTCTCCGGGAAAAAGGTCTGGCGTCATCCCGAGTGAAGCCGCTTTTCAGGCGGAGCGAAGAATCTCGTCAGTGAAGCTTGGTGTCCTTCGTGTTTGCTTTTTGCGTTTAAAATCCTTACAGATGGAAATCACCCTCTACTCCGCCTTCTGGTGCCCGGACTGCCGCGAAGCGAAGCGCTTTCTCGCCCGCCACAACATTGCCTTTAAGGAGATTGATATCGAGACTGCTCCCGGCGCCGCCGAAGAGATCATCCGCCGCACCGGCAAGCGCTCGATCCCCCAACTCGTCATCGACGGAGAATGGTTTCAGCCTTATCGTCCCGGCAAAGGAATCCTCTATGAGGAGATCTCCGCCCGCCTCGGCATCAAAAATCCCTAGCAAGATTTTTCACCACGGAGACGCGGAGTCACGGAAAGTAGAAGGGGGAAAGCATTTTCGGACTTCGAGGGCGAGTCGTTCGTCAAGCGATCCAGATCATGCAAAGTCAAAATACTTTTCACAACGCCCCGATCGGCTCCGTGTGTCCGTGGTGAGTCAGACCCCACCTTCGTGCCATCCCTCCGCGGTCATGATTCCAATCGCACCTTCGTTCCTATAACCCCCGTACATCCCCTTCGGTACCGTGGAAAACCCGCGCCAGTCAAGGGAAGATAGCTCTCCCAGCAGGAAGAAACGACTGGGTTGAGGTTCAGATCGTCACCCACGACCATGGCCGAAAATCAGATCAACGATTCCGTACCCAGCGAACCCGACCCCTCATCGAACCCACGACAGGAATCGAACGTTTGTGACAGCTGGACGCAGCTTGTCCAGGGCGTGCTCGGTGTCGTGCTCCTCCTCGGCGCTGTTTCCATGGTCTTCTATTACGGACCGCTCGCCGTCCAGGGAGTTCCGCCCGACGACCTGCAAAAGCAAGTTCACGATCTGACCGCCCAGGTTGAGCAGCTCAAGCAGGAAGAGTCCATGCCCGCGGTTGTGCTCAACCGCTATCGAAATTCCATTGGATACATCTACGGCGTCTACGATGTCGGATTCCCCAATCAGCGCCCTGACATTCGCGCCCGAGTTTCCGGCACCGGATTCCTGGTCGGCAACGATCTCGTCGCCACCAATCGCCACGTCGCTCAGCCGTGGTACGGAGATCCCGATGCCGAAAAGCTCATCGAGCAAGGAGCCATTCCCTCGCTCGAAAGCCTGGTCATCTTTTTTCCGAACTCTCCGACGCCCGTGAATCTGTCGCCTGCGTCCGTTTCGAAGACCTCTGATCTCGCAGTCCTGCGCGCGCAAAACTCTGCCTTGGTTCGCAGCCTCGCTGTTGTGCCTCTGGCGCAATCGCCGGGCGCTCCTGGACAACTCGTCACCGTCATCGGATATCCCATGGGCATTGCCGGCATGGTCGCGAAGTCTCCGACTGGAATTTACGAGCGCCTTGCCGACCGTCACAACGACATCAGCGCCGCCAGCGAACTCGCCGCGCTCTCTCTGATTCGTCCTTCGACCACCTGCGGACATCTCGGCGACGTTGTGGGCGACAAGCTCATTTATGACGCCCCCACCGCCCACGGCGGCAGCGGAGGTCCCGTCTTCAACTCCCGCGGCGAAGTCATCGGTGTTAATTCAGCCTATATGGACGGCTTCACCGGAGGCACTCTCGGCGTGTCGGTAGAATCCCTCAGACCGCTGTTGCACGAAGCGCAAACGTCCCGGTAGCTTGGACAAAGGATCATCCGCTTCGTTGTCATTTTCGCGGTGTCACGGTACCCTCGATTAGTTCCAATCCGCATCTATTCATCCGAAAGCAAGATTTATTCGAATGCCGCGCGTCTACAAGACCATTCTCCCGAGAATACGTAAATCCTTGCGCGATCGCGGACTAATCACGACCTTACGCCGAAGTGTGTTGCTGCCCTTCCATGTTGTGAAGGAATATCGCGACGCAAAGAAACTGCGCCCAGGCAATTACAAGAGTGAATTCGATCGCGCTTACGACGTTGAGACCGACGGCGAATACGACGGCTGGACTTATCTTTCTGACTTGGATATCGCCAGCCCCAACTGGATTGACGCCAATGACTATCACGGAATTGAGCCAGAGCGTTTTCGCATGGTCCTGGCAAGTCTCAATATCGCTTTCGACAATTACACCTTTGTGGATTTCGGATCAGGAAAAGGCCGGGCGCTTCTACTCGCCTCCGAATTTCCCTTCAAGGAGATTATCGGATTGGAATTCTCGAGCGAGCTACACGTGATTGCAGAAGCGAACATGCAGCGTTATCGCTCTGGAACTCAGAAATGCAAGAATATTCGATCCATCAACATGGATTTCACGGCCTTCGATCTTCCGTCCGGGCCCGCCATTCTCTTCTTTTTCGATCCTTGCAAGCAGCGAGTTCTCGAACAAGTGGTCTCCCGAATTGAGAGCGCGTTATCGAGCAGGTCGGGGCCGCTCTTCATCGCCTACGTCGCACCAAGATCCGAGACATTGAGGATCTTCGATTCATCGCGATTCCTGAAAGTGGTCTTCCGAAATCCGGAGTTCAGATTCGTCATCTACGAAGCCGCACCGGCTCCAGCCTAGTCCGTTGTTGCACGTCCCCGCACCGAGCTCAAAGGGTTTAAAGTATTCCCGATGCGCCAATCATCCGTCTTCCTCAGTTCATTTCTTCTCGTAGTCCTTGTCGGCCTCAGCCAGACTCCCAACCAATCCACGCCCTACTGGGCTTACGCGATCAACCCGCTGTCCGACACGATGCCCTCCAAGCCGGACACCTCACTGCACCACGTTCCCCGCAGCGACAAAGCCTTCACCGTCGCCCAAACTCGAGACCTGTTCAATCCCCCCGACTGGCATCCGTCCGGACATCCTCCGATGCCCGACGTTGTCGCCCACGGACGAAAGCCCGACGTTTATGCCTGTGGCTACTGTCATCTTCCCAACGGCGAAGGACGCCCCGAGAACGCTACGCTTGCCGGACTGCCTGCCTCGTACATCCTTCGCCAAATCGCCGACTTCAGGAGCGGCGCGCGCAAGACCTCCGAGCCGCGTCACTTGCCGGAAGTGACCATGGTCTCGATCGCAGGCAAGGCTGCCGATACGGAAGTCCAATCCGCCGCCCAGTATTTTTCGGAGATCCATCCCAAGCCTTGGATCCGCGTTGTCGAAACGGCCAGCGTTCCCCAAACGCACGTCGCCGGATGGATGCTGGTTCCTACCCTTCCGCCGGCCGCCGAGCCCATCGGGCACCGCATCATCGAAATTCCTGAAAATCTCGGGCTGACAGAACTCCGCGACGATGATTCCGGATTCATCGCCTACGTTCCCGAAGGCAGCCTGCAGAAAGGGAAGTCGCTCGTCGTCACCGGAGACAATGGCAAGACCGTCCCGTGCGCCAAGTGCCATGGCCCAGGACTTCGCGGGAGCGGCAACGTCCCCCCAATCGCTGGACGCTCTCCTAGCTACATTGTCCGCCAGCTCTATGACATCCGCTCGGGAGCCCGTTCCGGCACGCTCTCGCAACAGATGCGCCGCCAAGTGCGCAATCTGGAACTCGACGATATGATCGCGATAGCCGCTTTCGTCTCGGCCCGAAAGCCCTAAGAAGCGATTTGGTAGGGAGGAGGCATTCCTCCGTACGCGCCCGAAAGGGCGCGTGCGGTCCCCCTAAGCGATGAGCGGTGCACCGGCAACCGAAAGAGCTCTGTAGTGTCTCCTCATCGCTCACTGTGCACCGCAGCCCAAAAAAAATCTCGCCGGCGGGAGCGGCCACCGGCGAGCACTGGCATTAACTCTTCTTTAAACAGCTGCAAGGAGCGTAAAGAAGCTGCATCCCCCTTTTTTGGTGCAGCTCCTCGCACCCTTGCTTAAAGTGATGGAATATTAGAGTTTCCCTTACAGAATCGCACTAGGGTATATTCTGTAGTTACCCCTCCAGACCTCACCCGAAAGCATTAGTCCCCCTGGATCGGCCTCTCAAGCTTCCGGGCCTTTCTGCAATTCCTGTGCGACTGCTGTGGATATTCCTCCCACCTTTCGCCCGAAGTTCGCCCGCGTTTTTCGTCCCGAAATGAAAAACTGCCGTTCCACGCGCCTCTCACATCTCCTTGTATCGTCCATCTGCGGCGGGAAACCGACAAAATTCCTGGACATCATTTTCCTCAATTGCACCAAAAATACTGAATTGACCCCGGAGAGTTTCGCTCGTACAGTCACCTTCGCCTCACACAAAAAAGCTGCCGGTTCCAAGTCCCGTAAGGCAAAAAAGAATCGGCAGTGAAGTCGTAGTCTCAGCAGCAAAAGCAATAGGTCATATCGCCATGAAATCCCCGGAATGGAAGACGTACCGCACTCGGTTCCTTGTCAAAGCAAAACAACTCACCTCGACGCTGAGCTTTACCGACCATCTCGGCCGCCAGCACTGCGGCCGCCGCGGTGATTATCTCGTCGAATCTTTCGATGGCGTGCTCAGCATCGCCCCACGCCAGATTTTTGAGGACATCTACGTCGCGATGTTGGCAAATGAAACCTGCAATCCCGATTCTAGCCAAAACGAAAACAATTCCCAGGCCGCGTTCCAGCCAGAAGACGCCCTTCACCTTCGTGATCTGCAGATCGAACCGCTAAAAATTGAAACCGTGCGCGGCACCTTTCATGCCAAGGCCAGTAATCCACTCCAGCCGGAATCTCATGGATCGTCGCGCGTCCGCCGCAAGTCGCCGCAGCCGGTCCGCGAGACCTCTCCACGGATCAGCCTGATGTAGGCAGTTTCGAGTTTCAAGTTCGAGCGCTAGGGCTACACAGCTATGGAGGTTCCTCGTTCTCGAAACTCGAAAACTTGAAACTTTGAGCTGAAACTAGAAACCCGAAACCTGAAACTGTAGTTTGTGTGGAAAAAAAGGCACCGTCCCCGCACCAAGCCCGTCATTGCTAGGGATACAACCTATTGTGTTTCCCCCTTGACAGCCACCATAAGCGGGAGTAACTTTGCATTCCCAAGCACAAAAAATCCGCTCCACGGGAATGGGGCGGAAGCAGTCGCAGGATCTGTGCGCGGTGCCCGGCAGGAGGTGACCCGGCAACGTGCGCAGGGAAGATGAAAGGCAGCGCCCGGGCTTCCAGATCCGTAAGCCCGGCGCCGCAACCAAGGCAAACTTAGCCTTCCGGAGGCCGGGTCAGCGGAAGCCGGAAGCCGAAATTTAGTGCGGTGTCCGTATCCCGAACCCTCCCCCGGGGTACGAAAGGCAGGTCGCTATAACCCGCCGGTTCAGAGACTGAGGGAACCTCCTTTTCTCCGATCCGCCGGCAGAATTCAGGAGCCCGCAATGGAAGGTCTTACTCGCCTGGTCGCAGAATCCTTAGCTCGCCACGGCTTTGATCGTCCCGTGGACTATCGCCGCCTGCACTGGTCGCGCTGGTTTCGCTGCGAGTCCCATCACAGTCTGCTTTTCGTCCCCAGCAAGCCCGGCGTCTTCGCCTTGGCCGAAGAGATCATGGATTTGGATCGTGTAGGGACGGAGGCATTCCTCCGCCCCGCTCCCCTGAGCCAAGCGAAGGGGAGCATCCCTCACTGCGACCCAACCGCAACTGCGGCTCCATCCGACGAGGCTTCCAGTCCCGCGGGAACGCCTGCAACCGATTCGTATCCGGGCGCGGCTTTTGCCGCTGAGGGCCGTCGCATGCTCGCCGTCACTCAGTTTTTCGAGGCCGACGACATGGCCTTCGTTCTCGATCGCATGCTTTCGCGCCCCAACGCCATGCAATCTCGCCTGGCCTCCGGACGCTATTTCGTCCGCTTCGTCACGATCGAAGACTCATCCCAGCGCCGCTCCATTTTCAGCGCCCTGAATCAATGGATGGTTTCTTCCGCCGAAAAAGCCACCGGCATCGGCTCCCATTTCGCCTCTTCCCTGGAACTGACCCCGGATCATGTGGGGGTGGAGACACTGGGGGTGCCCCATGTCTCGCCGCAGTTGCGAGACATGGGAACTTCGTCAGCGAAAAGCGAATACCGTTCACCCAATCTCCCAGCTCCAGACGCTTCCTCTGAGAGATCCAGCGCAGCCTCGCAACTCGATTCCGGAGCTGCCTCCAACATTCACTGTCCGTCGTCGCTATTTCCCTCCGGCTTTTAGCCGCCAGGAGTGCAGTGGAGGGTGTGGGTGCGTTCAGCCGCGAAGCCGCGAAAGATTGCAGCCCACGGCGCAAGCCGTGGGACACAAAGTGGAAAATAGCAAGCCCTGTAGGGGCGGCAGAGAAGTTGCGACGCGGTCTCTTGAGCGCCGCGTCAGCCGTAAACAAATGACCGGGGCTTTAGCCCCGGCCAAACGCTCTTTCACAATTTCCCGATTTCGCACCACCCCGATCGCCCGCCCTAACCCGGACGCCCGAATCGGTCGCATCCCCCATAGAATCTAATTAGGAGAGCCCCTGATGCCTGAAGTCAAAACTCAAACCGCTGCCTCGTCTGGACCCGCACTCGTCTCTAGCAAGAAGAAGGCCCCCGGCCTGGCTTTTCGCCGCTTCTTCACCAAGCCAGGCGTCTCTCCCTACAACGAGGTCGAATGGGACCTCCGCACCGCCCAGATCACCGACGCTCAGGGCAACGTGATCTTCGAGCAGAAAAATGTCGAAGTCCCCAAAGACT
>DATJOA010000112.1:0-16055 GCA_035507635.1 Candidatus Acidiferrales bacterium | reverse complement strand
GGAGTTCCGAAGCTCGGAGTCTGCGGAGTTTTCTTGAACGGCATGGGCGACCAGCGTTTGGGCAGGCCTTCGATTTGTTCTGCGAGTTCGAGATCGACATTGCCGTAAAGGAGTACGTCAATCTTCGAACGCAGATCTCCGGCTCGGATGTCTTCATCGCGCAAATACGTGTAGGGAACTTTCCGCTGATCCAGCGAATAGCGGATCCATCCGATGGAATCGGTGTCGGCCCATGGCACCCAGACTCCGATGCGCGGAGCCGGGGCGTTATGTTGCGCCACATTTGGCGCGGAGGATACTTCTGTGAAATCGAGTCCAAGTTCGGACGCGGCCGACTGGATCGCGGCACGCACTCCGGGCTGATCTGGGATGATCCACGATCCCGCCGGGAAGTTCTGTCTATCTTGCCTGAACTCGTGCTCGGCGATTTCGATATCAAACTTGGCGAGCCGATAGCGCGCAGCGAGAAGAGACTCCTGTCCTGTGTCTTTTAGTAAATAGGCAGACCCGGTGCCGCTCAAGTTGCCGTTTATATGCGGCGGCGATGGCAGTGGCGTTAGTACCGCATCGCGGATCGAAGGATCAGTCGTCGTGTCCGCTTCGAGATGAAAATTCGCTGGCAGTTCCCAGGAAACATCATCGTAGGGAGGCTCGCCGTCTTTCGGATAATGCTGCGGCGTGAGCAGATCAACCGCATAGTTGCGATACGGCTGATCGAGCCGCACAACGTAAGTTCCTGCCGGATAGCTGCCATCTTTCAGTTGAATCGCGCTGGATGCCTGCGAGACTTCAATCTGCTGGTCCATCAGCCGCCCGACCATCTGCGCGACGCGCTCGGGATCGCCTTGATCCGCGGGGATGAGAAATGCGTACGGCGGTTCGGTGAGGCCCTTGTGCCACGAGTCCCATGATTTCTGATAAAAGTTGCGCAGCATTTCCTTCGAGTGCGTTGCGGAGTCATCGAGCGCAATCAGCGCGCCGGTCTCCTGATAATTCAGATTGTCGCGAGCCGACCACTTCACGACGCTTGGAGCGGGCAACGGGCGGTACCACTCCATCGAAGTTGCGCCCGGGGAAATCGAGCGCAGTTCGGTCTCGGCGCTGCCGTTGCCGAAGGTTTCGTAGCCGCGGCCGATACTGTTGTGATTCATCGCGACGGAGTCGAGATAAAGATGCGCGAAGGCTTCGCCGAAATTCCAGGTCGAAACACCGGGCATCCCCATCGCGGTCATGGCCTCGACTTCATGGAAACTGAGCGCGAGAAATTCGCCGTACGTGATCGGATCGATGTGCGGGTTATAAGGACCGGTGCCGTTCCACGTCATCATGAGCGGCACGCCTTCGTGTAGATCGTGCACAACCTGCGGATGCCACTCGACAAACATCCGGTGAACCGCCTTTGTAGCTTCGTGTGTTTGCTGGTGCGTGTCGCGATTAATATCGACGAATGTGTACTTGGACCAATAGGGTGGCGACTGGCGCGGGAGCTCAGAGCGGTCCGTCTTGCCTTTGAGATAACGATAGAACCAGTCGACCATTTTGTCGCGGCCGTCGGGATTCGAGATCGGATTGATCAGTACAACCAATTGCTGGCGAATGCGCTGGATCGTCGGCTGCTCGGAGACGGCAAGCCGATACGCGAGTTCTAAGACGGCTTCGGTCGATCCGGTTTCATCCGAATGCAACGCGGCGTTGAAGTAATAAATTGGGCGCGAGGTTGCGATCAGCTTTTCGGCGGCGGCTTTGTCTGTGCGGCGCGGGTCGGCGAGGGCAGCGGTTGCGGCTTTCAGCCGGTCGAGGTCGCGAATGCCGGCTTCGTCCGCGATTGCGAGCAGGATGATTTCACGTCCTTCTTCGCTATGGCCGATGGTGAATACGCGTACCCGAGGGCTCGCCGCCGCTAGCGCTCGCGCGTAGGCATACGCCTTTTCGGTGCCGGTTAGTTCTCCCGGGGCACCCATGATGCGGCCGAAGAATTTCTGAGGAGATGGGACCGTCTTCGATTCAGGGACGTATGACACGAGCGGGGAAACAAAATGCGGATCTGTAGTTGCCGATGCGATGGCTTGAATTGAGCCGGGTTCGGCGGTATCCGGACTTTGCGCTAAAAGTGGGATGCTGCAGCCAATAAACAAGAGACACAAGCTCGAGACGCGAAACATGGGGCCCCCTGAGTCGATGAGGGCCGAAGTTTATCACGCGGTCGTTGCAGCCTTGGCCATGGCAAAAGATAACCACGGAGGGCGCAGAGGTTCACTGAGGGATGCCCGAATCTCTGTTGTGTGACTTCGTGACCTTTGGGGTTGAACGATTTTGCGTGCAGTCCGCTCATTGCTCTGCCTGTCATCCTGTGATGAAATCGTGGGCATGGATCGCCGAACCTTCCTTTGCCTGTCCGCCGCTGGTTGCGCTGCACTTCATTTTCCACTCGCGTTCGCTGAAAACAGTCCGGCGGCTTCGATTCGCCTCACGTTGCGCCCCGATCGAACAGGGAACAAAATTGACCCGGACTTCACCGGATTAAGTTACGAGTCGGCGCAACTGGGCAATCCTCATTTCTTCTCGGGGGACAACGCCGAGCTTATCGGATTTGTTCGTCGCCTGGGCACGTCGGGAGTCCTGCGCATTGGAGGGAATAGCAGCGAATATATCTACTGGACTCCGGATGAAAAGAATGCGCACGCGAGCGAGGTCACGATCGCCAGTCCCGACCGTGGATTGAAAGCTCCCTCGCCCGTGGACATCACGCCGCAAGCTGTCCCCAACCTGCGCGATTTCGTCGACGCCACAGGATGGAAGCTGATTTATGGTCTAAACATGGGAACAGACACGCCGGAACATTCCGCCGATCAGGCAGCTTATGTGATGGACGTGATGGGCTCGAATCTGATTGCGTTTCAGCTCTGCAACGAGCCGGACCTTTTCTTCCGCAACGGAATCCGCAAGCAGGACTATAACGCCGAGCAATTCGGAGACGAGTGGAAACACTTCTACGACGTCATCCGCGCGCGTGTGCCGAATGCGCCCTTCGCTGGACCCGACACGGCATACAACAACTCGTGGCTCGTGCCGTTTGCCCGGCGATTCAAGCACGAAGCTAAATTTCTGTCGCAGCATTACTACGCCGAGGGACCGCCGACCGATCCTTCGATGACGATCGAGCGGCTGCTGAAACCGAATCCGAAGCTCGAGCAAGAGTTCGATGGCATGAGGAAAACCGTCGAGGAGACCGGACTGCCATTCCGTCTGGCGGAGACGAATTCCTGTTATTCCGCCGGCAAAGCCGGTGTGAGCGACACATTCGCGTCGGCCTTGTGGGGGGCTGAACTGATGTATCAACTCGCTTCTGCGGGTGGCATGGGCATCAACTTCCACGGCGGAGGCTACGGATGGTACACGCCCATCGCAGGAACTCGCGAAGCCGGATTCCTGGCGCGGCCGATTTACTACGGCATGCTGATGTTTGCCGAAGGAGGGCCGGGGCAGCTGATCGAGGCACAACTTGAAGGAATCGATCAGGCACCATTGCTGACGGCATACGGGTTGAAGGGCGCCGACGGGAAGATCAAGGCAGCGATCTTTAATAAGAATCCCGACCGCGATGTTCACCTGACTTTGAACCAGGGAACACCGGTTCAACGCGCGAAACTGTTACGTCTATCGGCACCGCGCGTGGACGATACAACGGACGTGACATTTGGAGGTGCGCCGGTTGGAGCGAGCGGTGCATGGTCGGCCGCGTGGGAAGAAGCGCCCTCGGTTCGGAATGGAAGTGTGACGATCGAACTCAAGGCCGCGAGCGCGGCGCTCGTGACGTTCGATGCGTAGGGCAGATTGTCTCGGATCCTGAAGACGAAATCCGACTTCTATGCCCGTTCGTAGAAGCGGAAGAACAGCGACTGCTTCGACACCGGCTCCACTTTTTCGGTGAGCGCCGCCATCTGTTGCTGGCTGAGCGGAGTGAACTCCCGCGCCAGTTGAACGTTCTCGTCTAGTTGCGCGATCGAATCGCAACCAATGATCACAGTGCTTACGGGCAAAGAGAGTGAGTAATACATGGCCTGTCGCATCACGATTGTGCCCGGAGTTGGCGCGAGTACCATCCCTTCCCACATGTGCTTCTGCTGCTCAATCGGGGGAGGCGTCCAGGTCGAGAGAATGCGTCCTCGCGCCGGAACTTTCATGCCGATGATGCCCATCTGCTTTTCGACCGCTAAGGGCAGCAGCTGTTGCGAAAAAGAGAAATGATGGGGATCGGCGGCGTTGACCGCCATCAGGATGGTGTCGAACGGATACCGGTGAATCGCCTCCATCAGCGCATCCGGACGGTAGTGGCCGGTAACTCCGAGGTATTTCACGATTTTATGATCGCGCGCTTCGAGCAGAGCCTCCATGGCGCCGCCCTTGGCGAAGATCTCGTTGATGTCGGTCATGGTGCCAATGTCGTGAAGTTGCCAGAGATCGATGTGATCCGTCTGCAGCAGCTCCAGAGATTTTTCGATCATGCGCTTCGAGCCGTCGCGCGTACGCTCCTTGGTCTTGGTTGCCAAAAACGTTTCGTTGCGGCGATGCTTCATCACTTTGCCGACATACTGCTCGCTCCAGCGCTCGGGACCGCCGTAGATCGAAGAGGTATCGATGTAATTGACGCCGAGATCAAGGGCCTTCTCAATGATGGGAACTGCAACATCTTCGTTGTGCGGTTTCTCGAGCGAGGCCTGCCCGCCCAGGCTGAAGATGCCGACCTTGTATCCGGTCTTGCCGAGGTTGCGAGTGGGCATCGCCGCGAGCGCAGGTGCTGACGAGGGGGCTGCGGGAGCCGCTGATGACATTTTGGGAAGGGCCACAGAACCAGCGGCGACCGCCGTCATCAACCCGGTTGATTTCAGAAAAGTTCGACGATTGGTGCGAGAGGATTTGCCGGCCTGCCCTTTGCTCATCCCGTGCCTCCGCAAGGACGACACCATTTGACGCTCTTATCGTTTTCGCGTCAATGAGCGCAGGCAGGACATGAACGATTTTCTAGGAGGTTTTCTGGGCGAACGCCTTGCCGTTTTCCAGACGGATTTCCAGGCCTTCGGCGGCCGCCCGGACTTTCGGGTAGTAGTTTCGCGCATCCACGACCACCTTATCGACGATGGCATCGGTGTGGTCGGGATCGTGATGGTAGAGCACTAATTCCTTCGCGCCGCTCTCCATGACGATGTCGACGGCTTCGCGCCAATGGCTGTGGCCCCAGCCGCGGCGCCGGGCGGCATATTCTTCGGGAAGATACTGCGCATCGTAGATCAGGATATCCGCGCCCTCGGCCAGCTTGCGCACGCCCTTGTCGAATTCCGCGTCGCCGGGTTCGTTATCGGTCGCATAAACAAGCACGCCATCTTTGGTCTCAATGCGGAATCCAAGGCAGCCCTGCGGATGGTTCAGCCATGCGGTCTTGACGTGGATGCCATCTTCCATGTCGAGACATCCATTTTCAATCTTGCAGAAGTCGCGCCGGGCGAGCATTTTGTCGAGATTCACCGGAAAGTATGGCGACGACATCTGCTCCGTCATCACCTGTTCAAGACTGAGCGTGCGGCTGGAAGAGTGAAAAAAGAACTGGCTGCCGGGATTATCGTAAAGCGGACGAAAGAACGGCATGCCCTGAATGTGATCCCAGTGGAAATGCGAGACGAAGACGTGGGCTGCGAACGGCTGATGCCCGAACTCCTGTTCCAGGGCATGACCGAGAACGCGAAATCCGGTGCCGCAATCGAAGATGAATAATTGATCTCCAATGCGCACTTCCACGCAGGAGGTATTGCCTCCATAGCGCATGTTCTCGGGTTGTGGAGTGGGCGTGGAACCTCGCACGCCCCAAAACCTGACCAGCATAGGCCAATGTCGCTATTTCGTTATGTTCGGTCCCGGGATGCTACACGTCAATTTCGATCGCTGGTTCCTTTGGCTGCCCGTTCCCACCGACGTTCAGCATGCAGCCGCAGAAGTGGCGCAAAATGCTCATAGTACTCGGGATATGGTCGATTCTACCGTTTGTAGTAAGTCCAACAAGTGACGAAAGTTTGGAAGCAGAGGCCGGAGACTAGGGGGCAGCGGCCAGGGAAGCCACACGTCGGACCTCAGGCCTCGGACGCTCGAATCTAGGACGTCTGAAGGATGAACTCTGATCTCCGGGCGCTAATGACTGACCCCTAGCCTCTAGCTCCTGATCCCTGTCTATAATGAACATCCGCGCGAGAGCACCAGTGCGCGCGGGACTAAACCATGCTTCGGCCTGATTTCAAAGAGTTTTCCAGCCTCGCGCCGCATTCGACACTGGTTCCGGTGGTGAAGTCGGTGAGCGCGGACCTGCTGACGCCGGTGTCCGCGTTTCTGGCGATCGCGCGGGACGAGCCCCATGCATTTCTTCTGGAATCCGTGGAGCGGGGAGAGCAGATCGGGCGTTACACCTTCCTCGGCGCGCGGCCATACATGCTCGTAAAGGCGGGCCATGGATCAGTAGAAATCATCCGCGGGCGGAAGCGCGAAGTCGTTCGCGAGAGTGTGTTCGAGGTGGCGAAGCGTTTGCTTCGCGAGCATCGTCCGGCGAGCGTTGCGGGGCTTCCTCCATTCCTCGCCGGAGCAGTCGGGTATTTTGCTTACGACGTCGTTCGTCAGCTGGAAAAAATCGGGGATCATGCGAAAGACGACTTGTCTCTGCCCGATGCGGAGTTGATGTTCTTCAATCGTCTGCTGGCGTTCGATCACTTGCGTCACCAGATTCATATTGTCGCGGTGGCCGATGTTTCGGCCGAGACTCCGCGACGAGCTTACGATCGCGCGCTGCGTGATATCGCAGCGCTCGAACGGAAACTTGCGAGTGGATTGAGCCCGGCGCTCTGGCGCAAGTCGGCAAAGAAGAAGTCCGGCAAACTGAAAGTGCATTCGGGAACCCGTCGCGAAGCATTTCTCGAGGGCGTCGAGCGATGCAAGGAATATATCGCGGCCGGAGATATCTTTCAGGTGGTGCTGTCGCAAAGGCTGGATTTCATTCCGGAGGTCGCTCCCTTTGACCTGTATCGCGCGCTGCGCCAGGTGAACCCGTCACCCTATCTTTACTTTCTTCAGATGGACGGCACCCACATTCTCGGATCGTCTCCGGAGATGCTGGTGCGGGTGACAGGCCGCAAACTGGAATATCGGCCGATAGCGGGCACACATCCGCGCGGCCGCGATGAGGCAGAAGACGCACAGCTTGAGCAAAAGATGCGCAATGACGAAAAGGAACGTGCCGAACACGTCATGCTTGTCGATTTGGGCCGAAATGATCTCGGACGAGTCAGCGAATATGGATCGGTGAAAGTGAAAGATCTGATGTACGTCGAGCGCTATTCGCATGTCATGCATCTGGTTTCAGCTTTGGAAGGAACACTGCGCAAAGATCTGGATGCCCTTGACGCCTTCGCCGCCTGTTTTCCCGCCGGAACGCTTAGTGGAGCGCCCAAAGTGCGAGCCATGCAGATCATCGAAGAACTCGAGCCTACCCGGCGCGGCATCTATGGGGGGTCGGTTCTGTATGCGGATTTTGCGGGCAATCTCGATTCTTGCATCGGCATTCGAACCATGCTGATGAAAGGTAAGAAGGCATACCTGCAAGCGGGAGCGGGGATTGTTGCCGATTCCGATCCTGCGACGGAGTTTCAGGAATCGATGAATAAAGCGCAGGCGTTGCTGAGGGCGGTAGAACTCGCGAGAGAAGCTTGAAGGAGCCGAACTCAGGTGCTCAGCCCTGCCGCAAGAAGTTTTCTACGAGCTTTTTCCCTGCATCCGTCAAAACGCTTTCCGGATGGAACTGCACGCCTTCCACCGGATACTTTCTATGGCGGAGGCCCATGATGGTTCGCGCGCCGTCTTTCTCGGTCGTCCAGGCGCTGATTTCCAATTCTGTCGGCAGGTCTTTTTCTTCGACAATCAGTGAGTGATAACGCGTGGCTGTCATCGGCATCGGCAGTCCTTGAAAAACCGTCTTGTTGTCGTGCATGACTGGGCTAGTCTTGCCGTGCATCAGATGAGGAGCTCGAACCACTTTCCCGCCAAACGCTTCGCCGATTGCCTGATGCCCAAGGCATACTCCCAGGACGGGGACTTTTCCGGCGAAATGGCGGATCAATTCAATGCTGATCCCAGCCTCGTGTGGTGTGCACGGTCCTGGAGAGACGACGATTCGCTCCGGTCGCATCGCTTCGACTTCTTCCACCGTGACTTGATCGTTGCGCCGGACCTCGACCTTCGCCCCTAGCTCGCCAATATACTGGACGAGGTTGTAAGTGAACGAATCGTAGTTGTCGAGAACGAAAACCAAGGAACGCTCCTGAGAATCAGATTACACCACGAAGCAGGGGGCCAGGGATCAGGGGCTCGAGGCTAGGGACCTGAGGCTCGTAGCCGTGGATTAGATTGAGCCACTCGAAAGTCATTTTCAAATCTTGAAAGCGCCGATAAACCTGAGGGTTAACCAACTGGTCCTAACTCCTAGCCTCTAATCCCTCCTTTCGTCCCCTGAAAGGGCCACCCGCTGACCCAAGGGTGGTATTGACCGGCGCATGCACACCGACGCATGCTCTCTAAAGTCACAATTGCGCGCTAACTTTGGAGGACGAATGGCCGAGCCCCAGCAGGAGAAGAGGGCTGCACGAAGATTTCCGTTGCGCGTCCCCGTCACTGTACGTCGCGAGCAGGCTGGTCCGAATGAGAATGCTTTAATCCGCGACGTCAGCGCTCGCGGAATCTGTTTCTATCTTGAATCAGCGATCTCGCAGGGATCGTCGATCGGATTTACCCTGACGCTTCCGCCCGAGATCACACTGACTGAGAGCATCCGGGTGCAATGCAAGGGCCGGGTCGTGCGCGTGGAGGATAGGGGTCCGGATGGCAAAGTTGGCGTCGCCGCCGTGATCGAGGAATACGAGTTCCTTCCGGAAGCCTTATAGGAAAATAGTGAACTCGGCCCCCACGGTCGAAACCTTGGTTTCCTTTGGTCCGCGCCGACGAGGCGCGGATCGGGGCCCCTCCCGAATCACTGGTCTTAAAGCATTTCTCTAGCCCCGGCACCCCGTTCCCTGATAAATTTCATTCAATCGTCCATTCATCGAAGGGATAGCTGTGCTCCGAACCCGATTCGTGTCGGCAGTGGTGTTTTTGTTGTTGGTCGAAGCAGTGGTCGCGCAGAATTTTGGCCCTCCGCGCCGTATCAAGAGCATTCGCATCGTTCACGAAAAAGGCGTGCCTGCGGTTGAGATCATTTCCACGGGCTCAGTGATCCCTCAGATCCAGACCCTGGATTCCCCGGCGCGTCTGGTGATCGATCTGCCGAATTCTGTGCTGGCGATGACTACGAATCGGATTGAAGTGCAGAAGGAAAACATCACGGCGATTCGCGTCCGACAGTTCCAGAACAAACCTCCGGTCACTCGGATCGTGCTTGACCTGCTCGCGCCGTATGGCCATTCGTGGGATGGCGCGGGGAATCGGCTGATGGTGCGCCTCAAGCCTCCGGAGGACGTCAATGCGGGAAAGAAATCGTCTTCTCCTCAGCCCGAGCCGCAAACGGGATATGAGTTGACGCGCGAAGCAACGGTCGTGCCGGTCGCCGGAGAAGCGGGAGCCACCGTAATGGATGCGAGCCGACTGGCTGCGGGATCGGCCGTGACGGCCGGTTCGGATACAACCATCTTGCATCTTCCCCGCGGCGGTGAAGTGCGTGTCTGCCCGGGGACCACAGTTTCGGTCACTCCATCGCAGACCAAACGCGATCTGATGTTTGGCATGAGTACGGGGGCTATCGAAACCCATTACTCGCTAAGCGCCTCCGCGGATGCCGTGATGACGCCTGATTTCCGCATCATGTTCGCGGGGCCGGGAGAATTCGATTTTGCGATCAGCGCCGACTCGCACGGCAACACTTGCGTGCGCGGACTGCGCGGGAATACGTCTTCGGCTGTTGTCTCGGAATTGATGGGAAGCCGGATCTACCAGGTGAGGCCGACGGATCAAATCGTATTTCGTGCCGGGCAGATCGATAAAGTGGACAATGACGTTCCGTTGGAGTGCGGATGCCCGCCTCCGCCAGCGCCAGTCTTACGCGCCAGCGATTCCCCAACGACGACCGTGCCCGAATCACAGGTGCCAGCAAAAGTCCGGTTGGGTGCTGGATCGTCCAGTGCTTCGACTAACAGCGATCCTCAACCTGCTGCCGCGCTCTCGAACGGGCCTGAAACAGCGGCGCTGCCGCGCACCCAAAGCAACGAATTGCATGTACAGGTCGATGCGCCCTTCGTGTTCAGCGCCAAGAACCGCGCGGCGATAGCCGCAGCCTCTCCGCTTCGGGCCACGCGAGAGCTTCCCGTAGAAGAATCTCCTGATCGCCAAGTCCATCTCGATGCCGTGGTCCAACCCCCGCCCGGGCCCGACAAGAGCGCTCAGAAGCCGGAGCACCACGGCTTCTTCGGACACGTGAAAGGCTTCTTTTCATCAGTATTTCGATAGCGCTGGAAATCCTTTTTCCGTCTTGGAGCGTCCTACGGCAAGTTAGCCACGCCTTCCTTTACGCCGTCTTCAGGAGCGCGCCATGACCGCTGCATCTCTCGGACCGGGGCCCGATCTATTCTCGATCCTTTCAAACAGCGCGAATCCCAAAACGAGGCGTGAGACATTTTTCCTTTCACTGCTGGGCCAGGCTGCGATTCTGGCGCTGGTAATTTATCTAACCCCGTATGTGATTCCCGACGCCGGAACGCTGGTGCGGAATGTCTCGAACTTCCCGCAGCTTCCGCTGATTTTCTCTGGGCGTAACGGAGGCGGAGGCGGCAACCTCGATACTCTGCCGGCGTCGAACGGAAATCCGCCACGTGCTTCGCTCGAAACGCAGATCACCCCGCCTACGGTGATCGTCCCGAAAGAAATGCCGAGGTTGCCAGTCGATCAGACAGTAGTTGTCGCACCCGACGTGAAGTTTCCCCAAGTGGGCAAAATCGGAGATCCACTTTCTCCGTACACACATTGGTCTTCTAATGGGCCAGGTGGACCAACAGGAATCGGGCCTGGATGCTGTGGTGGTATCGGACCATCGACTGGTCCGGGAGTCGGTGACGGGCCTCCCGGAATTTATCCGGCAGGCAGAATGGGCACGACGATTCCCCAGCCGATTTATAGCCCGGAGCCGAGCTTTTCGGAAGAGGCGCGCAAAGCAAAGTACCAGGGGATCGTGGTGCTCTTAATCGTGGTCGGGAAGGACGGGCGCCCCTACGACATCCAAGTGGGGCAGAGTTTAGGGATGGGGCTGGATCAGAAGGCAATCGAAGCGGTCAGCCGATGGCGTTTTCGGCCAGCCACGTTGAACGGCGAACCCGTCGCCACAAAGATCGCCGTTCAGGTGGATTTTCATTTGTATTGATGCATCAGGGCGCTGGCCGGAAAGGCTAGCTGCGCCGGATTGCCTTGCGCAGCGGTTCAGCGCGATCGCGCAGGTCTTCGGCTATTTCCGCTCCGCGATTCGCAACGTCGCGCACGCGATCTCCGACATCGCGCACCCGGTCTTTGGCCTCTTCCGCCCAATCGTCGAAGCTGTCTTTTGCGTCTTCGTAGCCACGCTGCAGATCGCGCCGCAGTTGTTTGCCTGTCTTGGGTGCGAGCAGGAGTCCGGCCATTGCCCCGATGCCCATTCCGATCAGTAGGAAGGTGATCGCTGTCCCAATATTGCTTCCTTCTGAGGATTCATAGCGTCCACTGTTAATCATGAGAACTCACTCTTTCCGCCCGCGAGATGCGAGCTCTTATCGCAGTTGCGGCCTCTTGGATTGTAGTCCCCACGGCGCATCATTCCTTACAGATTTGCGATTCCACTCCGTCCGACTTCGATGAATTCAGGCTGGCGAAGGTTTCTTTTCCGGCGCAGGTGAGTGTAAAATAACAATTTAGCCCTCGTGGCGGCGGAACTTGTGGCTTGCCCCGCCTTCCGCCTGCGTCAAACCGCAATCGTATAAGGAGAGTTCTTCAAGCGATGTCGATCCCTGCCACCCAGCTACGTCCCGGCATGATCATCAAGCACAACAATGATCTGCACTCCGTTTTCAGCGTGGAGCATCGCACGCCTGGCAACCTGCGTGCCTTCATCCAGGCCAAGCTGCGCAATTTGCGCACTGGCGCGATGTTCGAACATCGCTTCCGCTCGCCCGATCCCATCGAGAAGATCAACGTCGACGAAGTCGAGATGGAATATCTCTACAGCGACGGCGACAGTTTTTACTTCATGGACACGTCGAACTACGAGCAAACCCATCTGACCAAGGACACTCTGGGCGACGCCGTTGACTACCTGATTCCCAATCTCCAGATCAAAGTCGAATTCTTCGACGGGAAAGCGGTCGGGATCGAACTGCCGCAGACCGTGGAATTGACCGTTATTGAAACCGAGCCCGGCCTGAAGAGCGCGACGGCCTCGAGCGTGACGAAGCCCGCAAAGACAGAGACGGGTCTCATCGTGCAGGTGCCTCCGTTCATCAATGAAGGCGAGAAGATTAAGGTCGATACCTCCGAAGGTGCGTACCTGTCTCGCGCGTAGGAAAATTGTTGATTGTTGATTTTTGGTTGTTGACTGAAAATGCGTAAGGGGATTTCAGTCAAAAATCATCAATCAATAATCAGCTTTTTTATGACCGAGAAGCCCATTGAGGCGCGCCGATATCTCGTCCGCGGACGCGTGCAAGGTGTTGGCTTCCGTTGGTTCGTGGAGCGCGAGGCGCATCTGCTGGGTATCGCCGGCTGGGTGCGCAATAATCACGATGGCAGCGTCGAAGTGCTGGCGCAGGGAACCCGTGATCAGCTTTCCGGACTGCACTCGCGCTTGCGCGAGGGACCACGAGCCGCGCGTGTCGATGCAGTAGAAGTCACCGATACCAGTCCCGTTGCGGGAATGAGTTCATTCCGCATTGAGGGCGCCTGGTAAAGAAGCTCGACGTTTCAAGGTTTCCAAGACAAATGCACTAGATTCGGGGTCTTTCTTTGAAGCCTTGAAAACCGTGAACTCTGATCCTTGCAAACTCTAAACAACAGGAGCCGTGCAGATGTCAGCAACCACCTCTGTGAGTGTGGAGTACCTGAAGAAACTGATCCGAGAAGTTCCCGATTTCCCCAAAAAAGGCATTCTTTTTTACGACATCACCACGCTTCTGAAAGACAAGACCGGATTCGCCACTCTGATCGATAAGCTTTCTGAACACTACATTGCCCAAGACATCGACCTGGTGCTTGGCATGGAGGCGCGCGGCTTCATCTTCGCGCCAGCCCTGGCCTATCGCCTGAATGCGGGATTCGTGCCCGTCCGCAAGCCCGGGAAACTCCCCGCGGAATGCGTCAAGTATGATTACGCGCTGGAATACGGCACGAACACGCTTGAGATCCACAAGGATGCGATTCAGAAGGGCCAGCGTGTGTTGATCGTAGACGATCTGTTGGCAACTGGAGGAACAGCCGACGCCACAGCGAAGCTCGCAGAATCGCTCGGCGCCAAGATCGCCGGGCTGGGATTTGTTGTGGAGCTTGATTTTCTAAAGGGTCGGGACAAGCTCAAGAATTATGAAGTCATGTCGCTGATTCGCTACGACAAATAGAGCAGGCCGGATGAGAAAACGGGCCGACCCTATCGGAGGGTGCGGCCCGTTTCCTTTATAAAAGTCGTTCTTACTTCCAGACGCGTTCGACCAGAACCACCAGCCCGATCCAGAAAGCCGCGCTGAAAGTGACCGAAAGCGCCAGACCGGAAATCGCTCCCCAGTTCAACCGCTTCTGGGGAGAAGCTTGTTCATACTCTGACCATGAGTCGAGGGCCGATACATCCGTTGAAGATGGAAAAGATCCGCTCCAGCGTTCGGGAATGTCTCGAAGACGAAGGACGCGGGTGCTCGCCTGGGGGGAGAACTGCAGCAGCTTGGAACTCAAGAAGCACCTCCGCAAATCTACGAATGCAAGTTTCTTACCATATCTCTGTGCTCTGCAAGTAGCTGAAAATGTGACCCGGTTGTACTTTTGGGGTTGGCCGAGTTGACCCTTTGTGTCAAAAAGCCTCTATTGGAATGACAATTCGTGCGTGATTTTACGCACAAATGCCTCAATCCTCAACCACCCTTAAGAGAGAATCCTTGGGCAGATAGCTTTTTCGGCGAAACCAGTCCTCCATCGCCTCTTTCAACTTATCCAGCGGAACGCCTGAACCGATCTCCATCTGCCCGTCCGAAACCGGAAGCGTATCGTCAAAGACGCTGGAATTCGTGAAGTTCCGCATCGAGAAGGAATCGAGCCACTTCAAAGGACAGGGAAGCAGACGTCCGTTTTCCTCGAACTCAACTCGAATCTTGCGGGCGAACATTTCTTCGATTAGAACACAGTGGGCATTCCCCAAGAAGACTCGCCGAATAAAGCGAACCTGAACGTTTGGGTTCCACTGACGTTCAGGTTCGGATCTGCTCGCCGGAAGGTTACGAACGCACTTTCAGATGAGGAGCGAGTTCGTTGATCTTCGGATCCCGAGAAAACCTCTTTTCCTGACTGGCGCGATACAGGAACTCGTGCCCCGTCAACCGTCCCGGGTAATACCACTCCAGAAGTGCCTGAGGAGCATCCGATGGCCGCTCGGCAAATGTTAACTCGGTGTGACTGGTTGATTCCTGCCGAATCGTCGGCACAGTCAGCAAAGTCGCATACTCGTGGTTCCAATTCTTACTGAATACTTCCACGACGTTCCTATCACCTTGGCTATTTGCGAGGACGAACCAATAAGTCCCCGCCGGCAGAGTCACGTGTGGCAATGCTACAGGTTGATTGAACGACAATTCCGTCTTTTGATTCCATTCATCCGCACGCGCGGCTGGCAGAAAAGCGGCGCAGGCCAGAATTACTCCGAACGCAACAGCTAATGTTCTTCGCATCCACATATCCTTCTCCTTCCGATCCCTCTATTAACTAGGAAGGTCAGGATATTTGCCGGGTTGTCCTTTTGAACAACATATCGTGACACGATACATAAAAAATTCCAGTCCTGCCGGCTTGTCGCGCCTGCGCTAGGGAAAATCCCTGAACAAAACAAGGAAAAGCCTTCAGAAAAGAGAGCGGAATCTTCACCAACAGCACTGTTTGCGCGGGATTTGTTGGACTACCGCTGGAGCCTTGGCCCGGCAGCCTTGACTTCCGGCGGAGCGTCGAACCTTTCAAAGTTCTTGCTGAAGCGCTCGCGCAGATCCTGCGCGGCTTTGTCGTAAGCGGTCTTATCGGGCCATGCGTTGCGCGGGTTCAAAATCTGCGGAGGTACTCCGCGGCACGCTTTGGGAATGCTAAATCCGAAGGTCGGCTCGATTTCGAATTCCTGGCGAATCAGTTCACCCTCGACCGCCGAATCGACCATCGCTCGCGTAAACGGGATACTCATGCGCTTCCCGACGCCATACGGTCCGCCCTGCCAACCGGTGTTTACCAACCAGCATTGCGCGTTATGTTCACGCAGACGGCGGCCCAGCATTTCTGCATAGACCTTGGGAGCTAGTGGTAGAAAGGGCGATCCAAAACAGGTAGAGAATGTTGCCGAGGGCTCTTTCACCCCCGCTTCGGTTCCCGCGATCTTAGCCGTGTATCCCGAGAAAAAGTGATACATCGCCTGTTCGGGCGTTAGCTTCGAAATCGGCGGTAGAACTCCGAATGCATCCGCAGTCAAAAAAACCACGTTCCGCGGATGCCGGCCGATTCCAGGAATTACCGCATTCTCGATGAACTCCACCGGATATGCAGCGCGCGTGTTTTCAGTTTTGCTGTCGTCGTCGTAGTCGGGAATTCGCGTGTGCTCATCCAGAGTGACGTTTTCGAGCACGCAACCGAAGCGCAGCGCATTCCAGATCTGCGGTTCATTCTGTTTCGACAGCTTGATGCACTTGGCGTAACATCCGCCTTCAAAATTGAAGATCCCGTCCGCGCTCCAGCCGTGCTCGTCGTCTCCAATCAGGTCGCGGGAAGGATCCGCCGAAAGGGTT
>DATJOA010000111.1:0-3375 GCA_035507635.1 Candidatus Acidiferrales bacterium | reverse complement strand
TTGCCGGCGCATCCAATCTTTACTCTGCTCGGCATTGCGGTGCTGTTAGCACTTTCAGTCACTACCTTTTTCGTAGACGGGCTGCGATGGTCGATTCCTTCCTTCGCTGTTTTTCTGGGATTCATTACCCTTCTTTACTCCCGCAATCGTAAGAACCAGATCGCCGGATAGCTTTCCAGCGCCATGCCATACCAGAGCAATTCGGGAGACGTTGGCGAGCTGGCTCACCAATGCCATGCGACATACCTGTCTCTTCGAGGTCAATTCAAGGGGGATCTCTTGCGAGCCGGCGACGCTGGCTACGAAGAGGCGCGGACAATTTGGAATGGTATGTGCGCACGCCGGCCGGGACTCATTGCGCGCTGCGTCGATGTAGACGATGTCCGAACTGCAATTCGAATCGCTAGCGATACCCGCATCGTTACCGCCGTCCGCTGCGGGGGGCACAGTCTCGCAGGATTCAGTACGTGCGAAGGCGGATTCGTTATTGATCTATCCCGCATGAGAAGCGTTGCGGTTGATCCCAATATGCGACGGGCCCGCGCAGCCGGAGGGTGCCTTCTCGGGTCAATCGATACGGCTACACAGAAGACAGGACTGGTTTTTCCTGCGGGAGTCGTGTCTCATACAGGCGCTTCTGGGCTCATCCTCGGCGGAGGAACAGGTTGGCTCACTCGCCGGTTCGGGCTGTCTTGTGACAATGTCGAGGGCTTTACTCTTGTCACTGGTGACGGCTCGGTCGTGCATGCTACCGCAAAGGAAAATGAGGATCTCTTCTGGGCTCTGCGAGGAGGCGGTGGCAACTTTGGGATCGTGACCGAGTTTGAACTGAAGCTTCACCCGCTTAATTCTGTTGTGCTCGCGGAAGGGCTCTGTTCCGGCAGCCAGATTCGTCAACTTCTCGAGTGCTGGCGCGATTTCATGACGGACGCTCCCTTCGACCTGAAGTGGAACGTCGATCTCCGCCTCGCACCACCCAAAGACAAAGTTCCGGAGCAACTGCGTGGGCGGCCTGTGGCCGGCAGTTCATTGATTTGGACCGGCGCACCAGAAGATGCACAGAAATACCTTAAGCGGGTCTTTTCGCTGTGTCATCCGGATTCTGTGCGCAGCGAAATCGTTTCATTCCCCCATCTGCAAACTATGGCAGATTCTGATTTCCCGCATGGCCGCCGTTATTACACGAAGTCGGGCTACTTTGCGCATCTCGATGACGTCACGATCGACCGCATGATCGAGGCCCTCGAGACGATCCCCTCGCCCGATACGCAAATCGAGTTGGCTTATCTTGGTGGCGCTGCCGGACAAGTTGCCGCCGACGAAACTGCCTTCGGTGATCGCAGCGCCCCGTTTATTACGAATCTGTTGGCGAACTGGCAGGACGCTTCTGAAGACTCCCTGCACATTTCCTGGATTCGCTCGCTGTTCAAGAAGTTGCGGCCGACGATGAAACCTGGTGTCTATGTCAACTTCATGAGTGGCGACGAGCAGGATCGGGTTGCAGAGGCCTACCAGCAGCGCTGGGCGCGCCTGGTCTCAGTCAAGACGCACTATGATCCTGGTAACTTTTTTCGTCTAAACCAGAATGTTCAGCCGCGCGTAAGAAATCCTGACCAGTAGCCTAACCCTCGCGCCATCAGCGGAGGCACCTTCGCCCGGGCGATTACGAATTATTTCTAAGACTTTCGTGTTGTTTCGCCTCTGGTGTACTATTTTGGCGCGGCACGCTGGTTTCCTTCGTGCTTCTCCGAGGACATTTTTCGCATGAGGCCTTCCATCCTGTTTGTATTGCTGACCTGCATTTCCGCTGCGTTTAGCCAGACAAATTCCTCCTTCTACGTGGCAACGGACGGGAATGATTCGAATCCCGGCACCCGAGTCGCGCCTTGGCGCACCATCCAACATGCCGCAGATACCGCCCGGGCGGGCAGTACCGTTTATGTTCGAGGCGGAATCTATGAAGAATTGGTGAACGTAAAGTCATCCGGCAACGCGAGCGATGGGTTCATCAGCTTCCGAAACTATCCGGATGAAACGCCCGTCCTCGACGCCTCGCACTTTACTCCGGCCGGGAGAACTGCCGTACTCACGATTGAAAACCAAAGCTACGTGAGAATCATGGGTTTTGAAATCCGCAACTTCAGAACCGCGGAACACCGGCTCGCACCACTGGGCATCAGCGTCATGGGCGCCGGTTCTCATATCGAATTGCTGAAGAATAACGTCCACCACATTGAAAATACGTTTCAGGGACGCGATCGCCCCGGCAGCGGTGGCAACGGGTTTGGCATTGCTGTATACGGTACCGACGCCAAGACTCCTATCACGGATTTGATCATTGATAGCAACGAGGTGCATCACCTCAAGACCGGCTCGAGCGAGTCATTGGTCGTGAATGGCAACGTCACGAATTTCCGTATTACGAACAACATCGTGCACGACAATAACAACATTGGAATCGACGTCATCGGCTTCGAGCGCACAGCGCCTGATCCATCGGTGGATCAGGCACGCGATGGAATCGTCAGTAATAATCTGGTTTACAACATCACTTCAAAAGGGAACCCCGCTTATCGCGACGAAGAGAATTCCGATGGCATTTACGTGGATGGTGGTACTCGGATCCTGATCGAACGGAACATTATTCATAATGTGGACTTCGGAATCGAGTTGGCCAGTGAGCACAAGGACCGCGCCACCAGCTACATCACTGCACGAAATAATCTCGTTTATCACTGCCACACCGCCGGAGTTTCCATCGGAGGGTATGCTCCCGATCGAGGTCACACCGAGCACTCCACCGTAATCAACAACACGCTCTACGAAAATGACTCGTCCGCCACCGGCACGGGTGAGTTTCAGATGCAGTGGAACATGGCAGACAACGTTTTCGAGAACAACATCGTCTATGCCGGTCCACGCTGCCTCATAACGCTGAACCGATCGCAGGTCGACAAAAGCCATCCGCCAGCCGTCATCGATCACAACCTTTATTACTGCGCATCTGGGGCGAAGGCGAGCACCTGGGCAGGCACTTCCGGCACGGTGACGGGATTTCAGAATTATGTCGAGGCCACGGGAAATGACCGTCACTCGCGTTTTCTCGATCCACATTTTGTGAACCCTGCCGAGAACGACTTTCACCTGCAGTTCGATTCTCCCGCGATCTCTGCCGGCACGCTTGACGGACTTCCGGTGGGAGAACTGGACCTTGACGGTTCACCGCGGATCAAATCCGGCAAGATAGACATTGGCTGTTACGAAAAACGACAGGAGTAGTTCACTGTGAACCTGGATCTGAATCGCCGAGAATTCCTAAAGATTTCCGCGAGCGCTGGGGCCGCCTTGGCCATCCCAACCTCAGTCCATGCCGCT
>DATJOA010000110.1:0-9211 GCA_035507635.1 Candidatus Acidiferrales bacterium | reverse complement strand
CTGCAGGCGTTTGCGCGTGACACGTAACAGCCAAAAGTGCAAACGCAATCTGGCAGAATCTCGTTCGAAAATGATGGTCGAGTAGTCCACCGAATTTGCTGTGTTGGCAACTCATCGGACGGAATATACACCCATCGCAGTCGGCAAGTTGGTGAAGCATCTCTATCGCACGCACCGACGTCCCCCGTCCCCAGACTTCGCTGGACTTGTGCGGGCGATGCCCGTCCGCGCCATGCCTCTGTTGCTTGCGGGTGTTCCCCGATTGACGCGGCATCGCGTTTCATACTAATCTGCGCTTACACCGGAAAGGAGGTGGTCTGATGACAAGTTCTGATGGCAGTAGTAGAGGTACTCAAAGACCAGGTGAGGTGGCTGAGACTTAGAGCGGTCGCTCTAAGCGGGGCTTTGGACGCGGAATTCGCAAGGACCGCAATCCGGAGCTACAGCCCGCACACTACCGGTGATTAAGGATTGAGTCCGCCTGACGCAGGTCGGTCAGGAACCCGGAGTTGCCGAAGAGGCCACGTAGAGTGACCACCTCTTGGTCAATCCCAAACAGTCCACCGGACGGCCCGCAGGTTCACAGCCTGCGGGCCGTTTGTATGTCCGCCAGGATTCAGCGTCCCAAGCTCGCAGGACCATCTTGCGACGATCCTTCTTCGACACCAAATGCTGGACCGCGGACGGAACCTACTTTTGCCCTAATACCACAATCATGAAACTTCCCGGCTTCATCTTTGGACGACCGGTCTCCCCGGGTTTCTGCGGCTCGAATTCGGCAGTCGGCAGATAAATCTTGTGCGTGGCGGGATCGATGTCCATCGTCCTCGCACCCAGTGGGGTGGTAACGGTTTCAACGACTTCATATTTCCCACCGGATTCGCCGATGACTACGAGCTTGCCGTCGCGGCAGCTCGCGAATGCCTGATGACCGTCGAAACGCGTGGCGTCGACGCCGGTTCCGATCGGGAGATCGGCCAGGATTTTGCCGTCGTCGGCGCTCATCACAATCATCTTTTGCGGATTGCGGCACCCGATGAACAGCCTGTGCCCGGCTGTATCGATGGCTAATCCCACAGGCGCGCCACCGGGCGCGACCGGCCAATGCGCCAGCACCTTCCGCGCCTTGATATCAACGACGGCGACCTGGTCTTTATCCACGAGATTGATGTAGACCTTGCCTGCACCATCTGCGGCGAGGAACTCCGGCTTGCCGCCCAGATCAATCGGCGGATCGATCTTTGCGGTCTTCGGATCGGCATCCGGCTTGAGAGTCATGAGGACTCCGTCGTCGCCGGAGACGGCCAACACCAGCGCGCTGGCTTTGTCGTAGATGATGCCGTCGGCGTCGGGCCGGGCGGCCACCGTGGCCAGCACCGCGTTCGACTTGAGATCGAAGATCACGATCGAGCCGCTGCCGTCGGTGATGAATCCGCGCCCGGCCTCGGGAACGAGAGCGACTCCGTGATTGTGCTTCTGGCCGGGAATTTCGGCTATCGTCTTGCCGGAGTCGGCGTCGATGACCATCGTGTGCGTGCTGCGGGGAACGTAAAGGCGGTGATTGTTCGCGTCGACCGTGATGTAATCCCAGCCGCCCTCGCCGCCGATGTGAAACGTCTTCTCGACAGACCATTGGCTCTGAGCGAAGGCGCGGCCCGTGAGAGTGAACGAAACTGCCGCAAGCAGCAAATAGGCAAACACATTTCGAATGGACATGAGACCTCCCGGTCATGAGGATCGCTGAAATGCTAGTCCTACAATATGAAAGGAACCTGAAAGGCGAACGGACCGTTAGCGAACGTTAGGCGGGTCTATCCTTCTTCTTTGGCACACCCTCGGTGTGGCAGTCGATGCACTTCACGGTGTGAATGTTGTGCGGGCTCTTCGTGGATTTGAAGGTCGTGTCCATCTTCTCAACATCGAGGCCGCAATTCGAGAGTTGTGGATGGCAGTTCGCGCAGGATGCGCGCGTGGTCTGTGCGTGCTTCTCGTGGCAAGCGAGGCAGCTGAGGCCTTCGTGCACGCCGACGGGAGTGCGGTCGTCACCAGAGCCGACCTGCGCCGCGGCCGTGGGCGCGTGACATTGATAGCAGAGCGCCTGGCGCGGGTCTGGGCTGATCTTCACCAGGCGTGTGCCGTCATACATCTGAGGCATCGGGAGGCGGCCGACGGGAATGTAGTCCTGCTCGCGGCGGTCGAAGAGAGCGAGCGATGGGCGGAAGATTTCCTCGTGAGTCGGGTCGCGCTCAGCGCCGGGCCGCTTTTGGGGATTTCCATGGCGATGCATCTGGTGGCAGGTCAGGCAGGGCATTGCCGGCTGATTGGCGAGTTGGGGATCGAGCAGCCGCCATGGACCATGAGTATCGACGGGAGAAACGAGACTTCGAATGCTGCCCTGGAAATGCATGCCGTGGCAGCGCAGGCAATCTTCCATCAATAGCGTGCGTTGGTTGTGATCTTTGTCGAGGAGAATCTCGGAATAAGTAGCGCTGTGTCGGCTCGAGGACCAGTCTGCATATTCCTCGCGATGGCACTTGGCGCAGCGTTTCTCGATCTTAAGGACGTCATCGGTTTTTAGTTGGACCTGCTCGGGGACTTTGCCACTTAAATGCGCGCCCAGGCGGCGAAGATTCTTCAGATGAAATCCCGCATCGAGCGTGAAAACGTCTCCATGACATTCGGAGCAGGCAATATTCCGATGCGCCGACTCATGCCAGTCGCGGTAGGGCTGCCATATTTCGTGACAGCGCGTGCAGGACTTGCCTCCAGAGTAGTTGTAGTAAAGACTCGCGCCGGGCAAAACGAATAGCACGAGCAGGATAAGCAGCAGCCCTGCTCGTCCTCGGGTCGACTTTCGTTGTGTAGCCATCGAAGCCTCCCGCGTGCCGCTCTACGCGCGGCCTTGAGTTCCCTTCCAGTTCTTCATCAGAATTTCGGAGGCGTAATACGCAACCGCCATAATCGTCAGCACAGGATTGAATCCGCCGTTGTTGACGTGCACGCTACCGTCGATCACGTAAAGATTGTCGACGTCGTGAACACGGCAGAATTTGTCGACGACGGAAGTTCGTGGATCGTTACCCATGCGGCACGTGCCCGCCTGATGCTGTCCGCCACTTGGACCGTCGCGGGAAATCCAGTTGAACGGAATCGTCGTGGTCGCGCCCGCTTCCTTCAGCCACAGCTCGGCTTTGGACGATAGAAATTTCGTTCCCAGCAGATCGTTCTCGTGACGATGACCGGACAGCCGCGCGACCGGAATGCCCCAGTAGTCTTTTACTTTCGGATCGACCTCGACCCGCGATTCGAAGACGGGCATTTCCTGCACGGGACCCATGACGTAAATGCTCCTCCGGTAATACTGGCGCATGAATTCCTTGTGCGCCGCGCCCCATCGCGGAATGCCTGGCCCACCAAGGCGCGCGAACTGATAGGGCAGTCGGATAAACTCGTTGGCGAGCAAACCGCCGCCGACGAATCCGGGATTGCCATGATTGAAATCGCAGAGCGCGATTGAGGCTCCGGGGCCGAGGTCGTCATACGTTTCCTGCTCGAACAATCCTGCCGCGCCGGTGTAGGCGTGGCCTTGCAGGTTGCGTCCTACCCAGTCGTAGCGGTTGCCGAGGCCGTTCGGGAACAGGCGCGATTTGGAATTCAGCAGCAGACGCGCGGATTCAATGGCCGCGCCTGAGACGACGACTAGATCGGCTGGCTGCTCCTGCAGGCGTCCATCGGAATCGAAATAGCTGACTCCGGTCGCGTTGCCGCGATCATTCGTCAGCACTTCCTTCGCAATGCACTCTGTACGCAGTTCGCAGTTGCCGGTTTGAATTGCTTTCGGAATGACCGTATTCTGCGTGCCGCACTTGGCATCGACCTCGCAGGCGAATCCCACGCACCAGCGACAGCGCATGCAGGCGCCACGTCCGTTGAAGGGGACCGAATTCCGCAGCATCGGCAAGTCGAATGGATGCAATCCCAGTCGCTCAGCAGCCGGCTTCAGAATCTGATATTCGAGATTCGGCGGCAACGGCGGCATGGGCAGGGGTCGACGCCTCGGCGCACGAAAAATATTGTTGGAGTCGTCGCCCGAGACACCGATCTCCCACTCGGCCTTTTCGTAGAAGGGCTCCAGATCGGCGTAACTGATCGGCCAGTCGTCAAGCGTGCTTCCTGCGACAGCGCCGTAAGTCGAACGCAGGCGGAAATCTTTTTCGAGGAAGCGCCATGCCATGGCGCCATAACTCAGCGTGCCTCCGCCAACGCAGGCGGCGTTGTTGTTGTACGCGCCCTGATTCGGAAGGACGACCTGTTCCCTGCCGTTGGCGTCGACAATCACGCGCGGATTGCGCTTCTCCTCTGGCCCGAACGAATTGCCGAGCACGCACGTGCGCTGATTGCGTAGATCGTCTTTGCGGTCGTCGTAGGGCGTGCACCATCGTCCGCGTTCCAGCAGGACGACGCTCAGGCCGGCCTCGGCGAGTTCCTTGGCGACGATGCCGCCTCCGGCTCCGCCGCCAACCACCACCGCATTGACCCGCCGCAATGACATGCCTTTCCCAGCCATTCGTCTTACGCTTTCGTGACCTTTGCTCCTTGCCGCCCGCGAATCGGCGGATACGGCAGGCCCAGCATCTTCCAGCTCACCGCATCGCGATTTCCTCCGTGCCGCGGATCGCCGTAATAGCCCTGCATCGCGTGATCGATCACCATCGAGAAAAATTCGGAAGATGAGACCTCATGCCAAACGGCCTCGGGTACCTGCTCCCTTTCGAACCGCTGCAGCAATTCGATCTGCTGAGTTGTATCCAGATCCGCGAACTTTTTTCCGCAAGCTAGCCGGCTGCTCTGGTTCACGGCCGCGAGTCCGATGCGGTAGGTGTTCTGTAGATTCTCGAAAGGTCCGCAAAGCTGGCGGTCGATATAGTTCACGACGCCGGCCCATGACGCGCCGGGATCCTGATCGGGAGGAATGATCTGGTCGCTGATCGCGGCCAGCGTCTGAGCTTCGTCGATCGAGAAAAATCGCCAGGGAGTTCCGTTGCGTCCGCAAGCGACTCCGATGCCGCTCGCAGCCGCTGCCGCGAATGCCACCTCCAGAAATTCCCTCCGGCTCAACTTGCCCGATTTCACGCGGTTTACACCCGGTTGGAATGTACGGGCGATGGCGGGCAGCGGCAGTGACCTGCATCACGAGGGGAGGTGACCCGGGCGCTGTACAAGGCTTTTGTGGGCGAGCAAGAGCGGGTATCCTTGCTTGGATGCCGGATTTGGATGATCCCCGGGAACGCCTGCGGCTAGCCAACACCTACGCCGCCATGACGGACGGCGAACTGCAGAACCTCGCCCGTAACCCCGAAGCCTTGACCGACGCGGCGTGGGACGCGCTCGAGGACGAACTCGACCGCCGGCATCTGGAAGTTCCTCGCGAGCCGGAGGAGCACCGCGAGGAAGTCGACTTTCGCACGCTGGTCACGATCCGCCAGTTCCGCGATCTGCCGGAAGCCTTGCTGGCCAAGGGAAGCCTCGAGTCGGCGGGATTCGAGTGCTATCTTCGCGATGACAACCTGGTTCGCCTCGACTGGTTCATCTCGAATTTCGTCGGAGGCATCAAGCTCTGCGTCAAGCCGGAAGACGCCGAGGATGCACGCAAGCTGCTCGATGAGCCAATACTCGAAGGCATCTACGTCCACGGCGTAGGACTCTACGAGCAGCCGCGCTGCCCGAAGTGTCAGTCGCTGGATGTGAATTATCGCGAACTCGACCGCCCCATTGCGTATCTGAGCGCGTTCCTGAAGGTCCCGATGCCCGTACAGCGCAAAGGCTGGCACTGCCACGCGTGTGATGCGGAGTGGGAAGACGAGGAAAGTCCGTCGCAGTGATCACTCGATAAAAGCCAGCTCAGTCCCGCAGGAGAAGGATTTCATTCCATATAGCATTGCGGTAGCTCGCGGGGAACGGTCCGGAGTATGATTCCCCGCCATGGCGCGGATCGATCCCGAGGGGGAAAGGCGAAGGCTCACCGAATTCTATGCGGGACAAATGGACGGTGAGTTAGAGAAGGTCGCGAAGCAGGCCTACGAACTCACGGAAGTTGCGAAAGAAGCACTACGGGCCGAGCTTGCGAAAAGGGGTCTTACTCCTGCATTCGTCGAGCAACCTCCTCTGCCGCAGGCAAACCAAAAGGAAGAGATTCTTCCGAAACCAGGCGACCCACCGGCACCAGTTCTGCCGAAGGAAGAAATTTCCGCGGATGAGGGTGAATTGGAACTGCGAAACATGGTCATGGTCCGCCGGTTCCGCGATCTGCCAGAAGCCTTGCTGGCGAAGGGATGCCTGGATTCGGCGGCCATCGAGTCGGTCATGGTAAACGACAATCTGGTGAGGCTGGACTGGTTCTGGTCGAACCTGATGGGCGGAGTGCAACTGATAGTCGATCCTGAGAATGCGGAAGCTGCAAATGAAATTTTGAATCAGCCCATTCCCGAGGACTTTGATGTCGCGGGCGTTGGGGAATATCAGCAACCGCATTGTCCTAATTGTCAGTCGCTCGATGTCACGTTCAAAGAATTGAATCGTCCCATCTCCTACATGACCATGTGGCTGAACGTCCCCATTCCGATTTATCGCCGAGCGTGGCGTTGTCACTCCTGCAATGTCGAGTGGGAAGACGATGGACGTCCCGAGTCAACCAATTCAGCGAGCTAACTTCGCGAATCCCTTGCGGATGACGTCTTGCGTATCTCCCACCAGATTCAGAGCGGGCAAGTCGTCGCGTGTGAACCAGCCCACCTCGGCGGCATCGCTCGCTGCGCGCAACTCGCCTCCCACACGCGTGCAGAGGAAATCAATCAGCACGTAGTGATACTGCACGCGCTTCTCGGCGTCGTACAGAATGCGGTCGTAGACTCCGAGCAAATCTCCCGGCGCGACGATAAGCCCGGTCTCTTCGCGCGCCTCCCGAATCGCGGCTTCTCGTACCATCTCGCCGACTTCGAGCACGCCTCCGGGGATCGACCACTGCCCTTGAATCGGAGGATGCGCGCGCTTCACAAGCACCACGCGCTCGCCCTCGATAATGATGGCGCCAACGCCCACCAGCGGCGTCTCTGGGAATTCACGTTTCATGCGGCAGAAGCTGGATTATAGCTTCTTAGTCGTTCGTTGCTGGTCGTTAGTCGTTGGCCGTTCGTCCCGAGTTCCCGATGGTCACTCGGTCCTAACGGATTTGAGGGGCTCGTAACTCATTGCTCAATGCTCACTGCTAATAGCTCACAGCTACCCTACGGTGGCCCATGTACAGCCATATCGAATGCCGCTTGCTAGAATGATTTCGCAGAACGTCCATCATGGCACTCGAGGAATACAAGCGAAAACGACGGTTTGAAGAGACGCCCGAACCTCCACCGAAGGTGGAGAAGAAAAAGGGCAACCGCTTCGTCGTCCAGAAGCATGAGGCGACGCGCCTGCATTATGACTTCCGCCTCGAGATGGAAGGCGTCCTCAAGTCGTGGGCGGTGCCGAAAGGCCCGTCGCTCGATCCTGCCGACAAGCGCCTCGCGATGCAGGTCGAAGATCATCCGGTATCGTATTTCGATTTCGAGGGCAACATTCCCGAAGGGAATTACGGCGCGGGCAGCGTGATGGTCTGGGATGTCGGCACCTGGCAGCCGCTCTCGCCCACGCCCGTGAATGGCAAGTACGTACCCGGCACCGAAGCTGAAGCCGTCTCGATGCTCGCCAAAGGCGACCTGAAGTTCCGCCTCAATGGGAAGCGCCTGAAGGGGGACTTTGCGCTGATCAAGATGCGCGGACGGCGTCCGGGCAGCAAGGGCAACGAATGGCTGATGATCAAGAAGCACGACGATTATGTTGTCGAAGGCTACGATGCCGGAGAGATTGACGAGTCGGTCCTGAGCAAGCGCAGCATGGATGACATAGCCGGGGATGCGAGATCGCGCGAATGGACGAGCAGCCGTCCGGCGGGTCGCGGCAAACTGAAAGCGGCCTGGCTCGCCGACGCGGTCAGAAAGCTCGATCAAAAAAAAAAAGAAAAAACAGGACCACAACACAGAGGACGCGGGGGCGCAGAGGGGAAAAAGGAAGTAAAAGCTGAGAGCCTGAACGCCGCACCCATTCCAGAGAAGTCAGCGCCATCCAACGGAACGAAATCCCCAAAATCCTCTGCGTCCCCTGCGTTATTAAGTTCCAAGCCGGTCAAGCGGCCTATGCCCACCAGCATCTCGCCGATGCTGGCCGAATCTATCGAGAAGCCATTCGATAGCCCGGAGTGGCTGTTTGAAATCAAATGGGATGGATACCGCGCGGTCGCCTTCATTCAGAATGGCAGCGTGCGACTGGTCTCGCGCAATCAGAACGAACTCACGGCTCGTTATCCCGAGTTGAAAGACATGCCAGCGGTCGTCAAGGCAAAGAACGCCATCATCGATGGCGAAGTTGTCGCGCTTGACGGCGAAGGCAAGCCCTCCTTCAGCCTCATGCAGCAGCGTACGGGATTCCGTCCCGGAGGCAAGCGCGGTGCGGCCAACGCCGATGTTCCCGTGCTCTACTACGCCTTCGACTTGATCTATCTCGATGGGGAAGACTGGCGCAAAGTTCCGCTTGAAGAGCGCAAACGCAAGCTCGTCTCGATCATCAAGCCCGCAGATTCGCTGCGCTATTCCGACCACTATGAAGCGCAAGGACAGGCGCTGTTCGATATGGCGAAATCCACGGGGCTTGAAGGCATCGTCGCCAAGCACCGCAACAGTTGCTACGAAGAACGCCGCAGCCGCGAGTGGCTGAAGATCAAAATCCGCCATCAGATCGAGTGCGTCGTCGGAGGCTTCACCGAACCAGAGGGCAGCCGCGCGCATTTCGGATCGTTGGTCCTCGGCCTCTACGACGGCCAGAAGCGTCTCATTCACGTCGGCCAGGCCGGCAGCGGCTTCAATCAGAAATCGCTGGCCGAAATCTGGAAAACTCTGCAGAAGATCGAGACGAAGAAAAATCCCTTCTATGGCGAAGTCGAGGCTCTGAGAAAAGTCGCTTGGGTGGAACCCGAACTCGTTGCCGAAATCGAATATTCCGAATGGACTCACGGCACTGGCGGCGGCAGTGGACCGAAGCTCCGCGCACCAGTCTTCCAGGGCCTGCGCGACGATAAAGATCCGAAAGAGTGCACGCTCGATCAGATTGAAGGCGAGCACCC
>DATJOA010000109.1:0-9220 GCA_035507635.1 Candidatus Acidiferrales bacterium | reverse complement strand
GAGTACGTTGGGATTCCGATGACGCATCCGGGAAGTTTTCGCCGGATGCTGGTCGAACGCTTTGTGGACAAGACTGGCATCACGAATTATCACTTCGTCGAAGGCGACGCTCCGGACTTGTCGGAGGCCGTTCGGAGAGTGAGTGAGCAACTGACCTCTTCGGCAATTGATGTGACGTTTGTGGGCATCGGAGAAAATGGGCACATCGCGTTTAACGATCCGCCGGCAGATTTTGAGACGGAAGATGCTTACATCGTCGTGGAACTTGACGAGGCATGCCGCCGGCAGCAGGTGGGCGAAGGGTGGTTTGCGGATCTTTCGCGAGTGCCGAGGCAAGCAATTTCGATGTCTCCCCGGCAGATCATGAAGGCGACACAGATCGTCGCGGTCGTACCAGATCTGCGCAAGGCTCAGGCGGTCCGGCTTTGCATGGAGGGCGACGTCAGTCCGATGGCACCGTCTTCGATTCTGCGGCGGCATCCGAATGCGACGGTTTATCTCGATTGCGACTCGGCATCGCTGCTGAGTCCGGCGATTCGAAAACAGTTAGAAGAAAAATCTGAAGTGATTCTTCGAGCGTAGCAAAAGTCATTCACCCATGAAACGAGAGGGAAAGGTTGCGGCACCCCAGGGGCTAAAGCCCCCATCTTGTTACCCATTTCGCGGCACGGCTGGAAGCCGTGCCCTACCCGGTTGCGTCCGCGACGGTACGGCTGGAGCCGTGCCCTACCCGGGTTGCGTCCGCGACGGCACGGCTGGAGCCGTGCCCTACCCGAAACCATTTGTGAGATAGTTTCTTAAAACTCATCCCGCCGATGGCGAAAGCCTTGAAGCCCATTCCGAGACTGCGCTGGTGGATTGCCGGGCTGCTGTTCGCGTCGACTGTCATCAATTACATCGACCGGCAAACGCTTTCGTTGCTCGCTCCATATCTGCAAGTCCAATATCACTGGACGAATTCGGATTATGCGAATCTCGCGATCGCATTTCGCGTGGCATATTCGATTGGGCAGACTTTGTTCGGCAGGTTGATGGATCGAGTCGGCACACGACGCGGACTCACGGCGACTGTGATCTGGTATTCGATCGTTTCGATGTGCACTTCGCTGGCGAGGGGGTTCTACAGTTTCGCGACATTCCGATTTCTGCTGGGCGCGGGCGAATCGGCGAACTGGCCCGCCGCGACGAAAGCGGTTTCCGAGTGGTTTCCGAAACGCGAGCGGGCATTGGCGACGGCGTTCTTCGACAGCGGCTCGTCGATTGGAGGTGCCGTCGCTCCGTTCATTATCTTTTGGATTTATTTCCGCTGGGGATGGCGGCCTGCGTTTGCGGTGCCAGGTGTGCTGGGATTCTTCTGGCTGATTGCGTGGCGCTGGCTCTACTATTCGCCGGAGAGGCATCCGCGGGTCAGCGAGGCGGAATACAAAATGATTGTGGCTGACCGGAAGGATTCGGACGTTCATCCGGCGGAGATTCCGCGCCAAAGATGGCGCGATCTTTTGAAGCTGCCGCAGACATGGGGCACGGTGATCGCAAGGTCGTTCACCGATCCAGTTTTCTTTTTCATTGCAGAGTGGTTTCCAATTTACCTTGTCGCCAAAGGAATCAACCTGCGCAGTGGGTTGATTGCGATCTGGATCCCGTTTATCGCGGCTGATCTGGGAAGCTATTTTGCCGGGGCGCTCTCGGGTTGGCTGGTGCGGCGTGGGAAGTCGCTGGGGTTCGCGCGCAAAGTTCCGATCGTGTATGGCGGAATCGGAATGACGCTGTTGATCCCAACGATCTTCACGACGAATCTGTACGTCATTGCGTTCCTATTTGCGATTGTGACCTTTACCTATGCGGGTTTCACGATCATGGCCAACGTGCTTCCGTCCGATCTGTTTCACAGCGGCTCGGTAGCGACAGTGAGCGGCTTGAGCGGGACCGGAGCGGGACTGGGGACGATCGTGGCGTTCAAGCTGATTGGCTATTTCACAGATGCGCGGCGGGCGGCGGGAACACACTCGTTCGATCCGATTGTGATTGCGGCAGGAATTCTCCCCTTCATCGGGATGATTCTGGTGCTGCTGCTGGTCAGGAATAACGAGGCAACGGAACAGGGACTGGTGCGCCGAATCTGAGCTTTGGGTACACTCGTGGGTTCGAGATTGAGGAGAGGCGAGTGAAGATTACCGATGCCAAGGTGTTCGTCAGCTGTCCCGGACGGAATTTTGTCACTCTGAAGATTTATACCGACGAGGGCGTTTCCGGGCTGGGCGACGCCACCCTGAACGGGCGCGAGTTGGCCGTCGCGTCGTATCTGAAAGATCATGTGATTCCGTGCATCATTGGACGCGATCCATTTCAGACGGAAGACCTGTGGCAATACTTGTATCGCGGCGCGTACTGGCGGCGTGGTCCGGTGACGATGACGGCGATCGCGGCCGTGGATATGGCGCTGTGGGATATCAAGGGCAAGGCGCTGAATACTCCTGTGTACAACTTGCTGGGAGGCATCAGCCGGACCGGCGTGATGGTTTATGGACATGCGAACGGACGCGATATCGAAGAGACCGCCGATCAGGTCGGAAAATATAAGGACATGGGGTACCTGGCAATTCGCGCGCAAACGGGGATTCCGGGATTGCCCTCAACGTATGGCGTCGCCGGCGACAAGTTGTTTTATGAGCCAGCAGAAAAAGGATTGCCGCCAGAGAACTCTTGGTCGACGGAGAAATATCTGCAGCATGTGCCCAAGCTTTTTGAAAAGCTGCGGCTGAAGTTTGGCGACGATCTGCATTTATTGCACGACGTGCATCACCGGCTGACTCCGATCGAAGCGGGGCGATTGGGCAAGAGCCTCGAGCCGTATCATCTGTTCTGGCTGGAAGACGCGGTGACAGCGGAGTTGCAGGAAGGGTTCCGGCTGATCCGGCAGCATACGACGACGCCTTTGGCGCTGGGCGAGGTGTTCAATTCTGTCTGGGATACGCACATTCTGATCACAGAACAGTTGATCGATTATCTGCGAATGACGGTGGTACACGGGGGAGGGATTACGCACCTGAAAAAAGTTGCGGCTCTGGCGGAGATTTATCACGTGCGCACGGGATGCCATGGCGCGACGGATCTTTCTCCGGTGGCGATGGCAGCGGCGCTGCACTTCGATATTTCGATCAACAATTTCGGTATTCAGGAATACATGCGGCATACGGCGGAAACAGACGAAGTCTTTCCTCATGCCTATTCGTTCAAAGATGGATATCTGCATCCGGGGGATAAGCCCGGACTCGGCGTCGATTACGACGAGAAGTTTGCAGACAAGTTTCCTTACGAGCGAGCCTATTTGCCGGTGAACCGCAAGCTCGATGGAACGATGTTCAACTGGTAGTCCGAATTCTTATTTTGATCGAGGAGATATGGCGTACAAGCCTTTGGATCTGGATGGCAAAGTGGCGGTCGTCGTGGGAGGAAGTTCGGGAATCGGAAAGACGATCGCGCTCGGACTGGCGCAGGCGGGCGCAGACGTGGTGTCCAGCGCCCGACGCATGGAACTCGTGAACGAGTTGGCGGGAGAAATCGAAGCACTCGGCCGGAGATCGTTGCGGGTGACGTGCGATGTTGCCGATCGCGACTCTCTGGAAAAGCTGCTGAAGGCTTGTGTCGATGCTTTCGGAAAGGTTGACATCCTGGTCAATGCGGCCGGCATCACGAAACGCGCGCCAACGCTGGACTATGCAGAGGCGGACTGGAACCGGATTCTTGATACGAATCTCACTGGAGTCCTGCGCACCTGCCAGGTATTTGGGCGGCACATGATCGAGCGGCGTTACGGGCGCATTATCAGCATTGCGTCGATGGGGTCGTTTCTTGCTTTGTTCGAAGTCGCGGCGTATAGCGCGAGCAAGTCGGGGCTGCGGTCGCTGACGCAGTCTCTCGCGATTGAGTGGGCGAAGCACGGCATCTGCGTGAATGCGATCGCGCCGGGATATTTCCGAACTCCGCTGAGTGAGAAACTGCTGGTAGGTACCGGGCGCGGAAATGAAGTGCTGATGAGAACGCCGATGAATCGTTTCGGAGAACTGGATGAGCTAATCGGCGCGGCGGTTTTTCTTGCCTCTGACGCAGCAAGCTTTGTGACTGGCGTGGTGCTGCCCGTTGACGGCGGAGTGCTCGCCAGCGGCGTGAATCAATAAATCATGAAACTAAAACGGCGGCAGGCTTCTTGCTTTTCAAGGCAGCGCGGGCGGTCGAGACTGCGCTGACCAGTTCCTGTGCGGCCGACTTAATCTTCTGCAGATTCCCTTCGCGCAGCGCTGCGGCATCGACGAGATCTGCTCCCACACCCAATGCGAACGCTCCCGCCGCGATGAAATCCGCGGCGTTCGACGCATTCACGCCTCCGGTAGGAATCAGGCACGACTGCGGAAACGGGGCTTTCAAAGACTTGATGTACTTGGGTCCGCCGACATTTCCGCAGGGAAAGATTTTGACGAGGCGCACACCCTGCTCGTGGGCGGTCATCAACTCGGTTGGAGTAAGCGCTCCGGGAATCGCGAGTTTTTCGTTTGCCCTTGCAACAGCAAGGACGGAAACGGCGAGGCCGGGGCTGACGAGGAACTGTGCTCCTGCTCGCAGGCAGGATTCGGCCTGTTCCGCCGTAGTCACAGTGCCGGCGCCGATCAAAACATCGGCCCCGCGTTGCTGGGCTAACTCGCGGATGACAGTAATTGCGTTCGGAACTGTCATGGTGATTTCAACGACGGGGATACCGCCGGCGCAAATGGCTTCGACGGCGCGATTGGCTTCGTCCACGCTTGCAGCACGGACCACGGGCACGATTCCGATTTCGCCGATCTTCTGAATCACTTCATCGATGTTCATCGTTCGGTCCTGTTCCTGATCACAAGAATTCTGTCGCGTCTAGCGCTCGATTCTAGCGGTGCGCGCGGTCATGGCTTGCAGAACTTCCGACAGGGTTGCCATGGTTGTATCGCCGGGAGTTGTCATGGCCAGCGCTCCGTGCGCGGCACCGCATTCGACGGACCATTGCGGATCTTTGCCGGAAAGGAATCCGTAGATCAATCCTGACGCGAACGAATCGCCGCCGCCGACACGATCGTAAATTTCCAGATCCTCGCGGACTGGCGCTTCATAGAACTTTCCTTCATGGAAGCAAAGTGCGCCCCAATGATTCCGGGTCGCGGTTTTCGCGGTCCGCAACGTGGTGGCAATGACGGCCATCGACGGGTATTCCTTGACGACGGCTTCGATCATCTTCTTGAAACCTGAAGAATCCAGCCTCGAATGATGCTCGTCCAGACCGGCAACGGAGAATCCAAGCGCCGCGGTGAAGTCTTCTTCGTTTCCGAGCATTACGTCGACCATCGGAGCAAGAGTGCGATTCACTTCCTGAGCTTTGGCTTTTCCGCCAATCGATTTCCAAAGCGATGCCCGGTAATTCAGATCGTAGGAAACGATTGCACCAGATTTCTTGGCGGCCTGCATGGCTTCTTGCGCAACGAGCGGCGTGGTTTCCGAGAGAGCACAAAAAATGCCGCCCGTGTGAAACCAGCGCGCGCCGTCTTTCGAGAAGATATGCTCCCAATCAATTTGTCCGGGCTTCAGTTGAGATGCGGCGGTGTGCCCACGATCGGAGCAACCGACGGCAGCGCGTATGCCGAAACCGCGTTCGGTGAAGTTCAGCCCGTTGCGAACGGTGCGTCCGACGCCATCGTACGGAACCCAGCGTACGTACTTCTGGCTCACGCCGCCTTGCAGCATAAGATCTTCGACGAGGCGTCCGACAGGATTGTCGGCCAGGGCAGTGACGACGGCGGTGTCCATGCCGAAGCAGCGGCGAAGTCCGCGGGCGACGTTGTACTCGCCGCCGCCCTCCCACACTCGAAAATGGCGCGCGGTGGAAATGCGCTCGTCGCCCGGGTCGAGGCGCAACATTACTTCGCCCAGACTGACCAGATCCCACATGCAGCCTTGCTTCGACTTTATATTGAGATTTGCCATGTTCCCTAGACTGAGAAAGCGAACCAAGTGCGGCGCTTGCAGTGCCGCGAACCAACGAATGTGTGTTGTCTTGCGAAAGCGGATTGATTTTAAATGATTTGGCGCAGCAGGGAGATATTTCCGAGAGCCGCGGCCGCAGAATGAACCGATTCGTTAACCCATATTTTTGTAAAGAAATATTTAATTGCTTCTAGAAGTTTTCCCGTCTTGAATAGCTCGGAGCTTTCTGCTAGAAAAGATTTACTTAGGGCCTCTTCGTTCTCGCTGATCAGCTTGGGGAACAAAACTGAGGCAACCACCTCGCTAACCGTCCGTCTCTAAGAAGCGGCGTTCTATCGACGTCTGTGCAGTTCCTCTCGCAGTAGATGACTCGCGTAGGCGTAAGACCTGGAACCTCAACCAAGTTCAGGAGTCCGGATGAGATCCAGTCACGAATGTGAAGTTTTCGAGCGATACGTGTTTCTCGCGATTTCGCGCTCTACGACGGATTCTTCTGGATTCCCCTCGACCCTTTCAGCCACCTCGAAAATTAAAGTCAAATAAGACTCTCCGCCGGAGGAAGACATGGCGACAAATTTCGTCAACATTGAGAACGATTCGGAGATCAAAGAGCGCCTGGCAGCGGAACGCGCGCGCCTGCGCAAGATCGCGGGACTCGACAATCCCAAACACTTTCATCGTCCGGTTGAGCGTGCGTTCACAGCCGAGCAGCGCCCGCATACGACGATCCTGTTTGGAGGCTTCACCTGGAAGCATGAGGATCTGATTCGCGCGGTGTTTCAAGGCTGTGGCTACCGCTGCGAAAAGTTGCCGGTGCCCGATGTTCCTGCATTTCAGATCGGGAAAGAATTTGGCAACAACGGCCAGTGTAATCCGACGTACTTCACGGTCGGGAACCTGGTGCAGTATCTTCAGTTCCTCGAAAAAGAAGGTTTGTCGCGCCAGCAGATTCTGGACAACTATGTCTTCTTCACGGCAGGTTCTTGCGGCCCGTGCCGCTTCGGCATGTACGAAGCCGAGTATCGATTTGCGTTGAAAAATGCCGGCTTCGACGGCTTTCGCGTGTTGCTATTCAAAGACAGCGACGGAATCAAGGCCGCTTCGGGGGAGCCCGGGCTGAAATTCACGATTGATTTTGGCTTCGGCATGTTGAATGCCATGCATCTGGGCGACGTCATTAATGACTTGATCTACCAGATTCGTCCGTATGAAGCGAACAAGGGCGAGACCGACCGGGTATTCCGCGAGATGGTCGGCGGGCTCTGCGAGGACTTGAAGAATCGCAAGGCTTTTGAGATCGAGGAAAGCGCTCCGGATTGGGCGAAACCGAAGTTCAAGAGCAATAAAATTCTGCGGAACACGTTCAACGTCTTCGGCAAATGGCACGAACACATGTGGGGCAAGGACTATCTGAATGCCCTGCGAGCGGCTCGCGAAAAGATGAATTCCATCGAAGTCGATCGCACGCGCGTGAAACCGCTAGTGAAAATTACCGGAGAGTTCTGGGCGCAGTTGACGGAAGGAGACGGGAACTTCCACATGTTTGATTTCCTGGAGCGCGAAGGCGCGCAGGTGCTGGTCGAGCCGATCGCAACCTGGGTTGCGTACCTGATGTATCAAGCCAAGGCGCACGCGAAGGCGAAATGGCCGGTGAATCGCCCGCATCGCAATCCCGAGTGGTACGAAGCGAAGAAGCAGTTTGCGAATTACATCGGGTTGCGCAAGAAGCTGTGGGGAATTGGCGCTGGCGAGAAGATGTGGAATTTCTTCTATCACCGCACCATCAAGAATATGGGAGGCATCACGCATCATCTGGCTCCGCAAACAGAGCTGGCTGAATTGGCGGATCCTTTCTACAACCAGTTCGCGCGTGGCGGAGAAGGCCATCTTGAGGTCGGAAAGAACGTGTACTACACCGTTCACAAGATGTGCCACATGGTGCTGGCACTGAAACCCTTCGGGTGCATGCCGTCATCGCAATCGGACGGCGTGCAGTCGGCGGTGATCAATAAATTCAAAGACATGATCTTCCTGCCGATCGAGACCTCCGGCGAAGGCGAGGTCAACGCTCACAGCCGCGTGCAGATGGCACTCGGCGAGGCGAAGGTAAAAGCGAAGACCGAGTTCGAGGAATGCCTGAAATCGACCGGCAAGAACATGAGCCAGATTCGCGAGTACATCGACGATCACCCGGAACTGAAGCGGCCGTTTTATCACGTGCCGCATCGTGAGGGCGTCGCGGGAACGGCGGCGCAGTTCATCCTGCACGTCAGCGATCGCATCGACAAGGACACGCGTTTCTGGAAACGGTCACGAGTGAGTGTGGAGACCGTTCCGGCCATGTCCGGCGATTAATTGAGTGCGAATTCCCAGGTCTCCCAAAAGACGGCGGGGACCTGGGATACTCCCATCCCAAATTTCTTTAGCTTTTGGAGTCAGAACTGATGCACGATCATAAAGGGCCGCAATTAATCCAGATCGCTCCGCTTGAACAGCAGGCTCCGCCCATCCGGCACAGCCAGCACGCGCACAAATCGCACGATCACAGCACGCAGTTTCTCGTTGGACTCGACGTTGGGTCGACCACGGTCAAGGCAGTCGTTGTCGACGCAGCGAGCGATAAAGTGCTGTGGCAGGACTATCAGCGCCACGAAACCAAACAGCCGGAAAAGACGCTGGAGTTCCTGAAGCGGATTGAAAAAGAAGTCGGCGTGAACCGGCACAACACCCGAATATTTCTGACCGGTTCGGGCGGAACGGCGATCGCGGATCAGATTGGCGCAAAGTTCGTGCAGGAAGTGACGGCGGTTTCACTCGCGGTCGAGAAACTGCACCCTGAAGTGTATTCCGTCATAGAACTGGGCGGGCAGGACGCGAAGATCATCGTCTTCAAAGACGACGACGAGACCGGGCGCAAGAAAAAAATCCCTTCGATGAACGATAAATGCGCCGGGGGCACTGGCGCCGTGATCGACAAGATCAATGCGAAGCTGAAGATTCCGACCGATCTGTTGGCCCAGCAGAAATATCACGGAATCAAGTTGCATAAAGTGGCCGGCAAGTGCGGCGTTTTCGCGGAGACCGACATTAACAGCCTGCAGAAAGTCGGGACGCCTCCCGATGAGCTGATGGCTTCGTTGTTTGAGGCGATCGTTCTGCAGAATCTCAGCGTGCTGACCCGCGGGCATACACTGCGGCCGCACGTGCTCCTGCT
>DATJOA010000108.1:0-18748 GCA_035507635.1 Candidatus Acidiferrales bacterium | reverse complement strand
TGCGAGTCGGCGGGAGCTCTGCCCGGATTCACTGTGAAGGTGGTTACGGCTCCGTTCGAATCGAGGCTCGTTTCTACCAGGACGCGTCCCGGTTCGGGCTCGGTGACGGCGGCGCGAAAACTCTGTCTCTTGCCGAGCAACCTCATCTGAACCCGGATGACCGTGCCGTCGCCGACCCCACCTTGCTCGACCGTCAGGCCGGTGAACTGCTTGGGCAGGATGCGTTGATGGCCGTCGAGATAGTTGGCGATCAGCGAATAGACGCGTTCGCGCCGCGCGGGAATAATTGCCGAAGCGCTGACGACGTGCTTTTCTGGCTTGTTTTCGTTCATGGGTTTCGTGCGTCGTTTCTATTTCTGGAAATGGTTTCGTATCGCTTCCGCCTGCACCCGCGTGACAACGGCCGATAATGCTGCCGAGTCCGCCTGCCTCACCGCTTGCACGCTTCCGAAATGTTCGAGCAGTCGGCGCGTTGTGCTCGCGCCGACTCCGGGGATTTCCAGCAGTTCGGTGGAGCGGTCGCGCATCTGCCGCCGCTTGCGATGGAAGGTCACAGCGAACCGATGCGCTTCGTCGCGAATCATCTGGATCAGGTGCAGAACGGGCGAGTGATGATCGAGCGCGATGGGATCTTTTTCCTGTCCGTAGACATAGAGAATTTCTTCGCGCTTCGCGATGGCGGCCAGCGGCTGATTAATAATCTCCAGCGACTCGAGCGCTTCGGCCGCCGCATGCAGCTGACCGAGTCCGCCATCGATCAGCACGAGCGAGGGCATCGGCTTCTGCTCGTCCTGCAGCCGTTTATATCGGCGCATGACCACTTCGCGCATCGAGGCAAAATCATCCACGCCCTGGACAGTCCGAATAATAAATTTGCGGTAATCGGACTTCTTCATCCTGCCGTCTTCCCAGACGACCATCGACGCGACCGTCTCCGCTCCCTGAATGTGCGAGATATCGAAGCACTCGATGCGCTTTGGAAGGTCGGGCAAACCGATGACTTCCTGCAGCTCTTCCTGGATTCTTCGGGCGTTCGGCTTCAATACACGGAAGCGCTGATCGTACGATTGCTTCGCATTATTCCCGGCAAGATCAATCAGTGATCGTTTGTCGCCTCGCTGCGGAACAATGATGCGCACGCGCGCGCGGCTGCCCTCACCCGCGCTTTGCTCCGAGAGCAGATCCTCGAGTTCCTGACAATCTTCAAAGCCCACCGGCACGTAGAGATTGCGGGGAACGTATGGCTGACCGATGTACAGCTGCTTGAGCAGGGCAGAGAAGAATTCGCCGGGAGAAAAGTGCGATGGCCAATCCTCCCCCACTTTGTCATCCTGACGAGCGCGTTCTTTGCGGTCCGAAGGACCTATGCATTCTTCCGTAGGCGACCTGTCGGGTGAATGCATAGTTCCTTCGGCGCCAGAAGACGACGCCTCAGGATGAGAAGCCGAATCAGCTTCAGATAATGCAAACTCCGGGAGATCCTCCCAGAAGAACTCACGCCGGTCCACCATCTTTCCGCCGCGCATGTGAAACAGATTCACGGCGAGCATTCCATGCTCGTAGTGATATCCAAAGACGTCGGCGTCGTCGCCCTCGGCTGCAGCGATCCGCTGCCGCTCCTGCAGCTGCTCGACCGTAGAAATCAAATCGCGATAGCGCGCCGCCCGTTCGTATTCCTGGTCGGTCGCCGCTTGCGCCATCCGCGTCCGCAGAGATTTCGCAAGGTCCGTGGGACGTCCCTCCAGAAACATCTTCACGTCGCGGACGGCCTCCTGATACGCCTCCGGCGTTGTCAAGTCTTTCACGCACGGTCCCAGGCAGCGCTTGATGTAGTACTGAAGACACGGACGCGGATGAAAGCGCGTCAGGTCCACCTTGCAGGAAGGAATCAGAAAATTGCGGTGAATCAGATCGACGATGCGGTACGCGAGATTGGCAGGGAAGTACGGTCCGTAATACGCGCCGCCATCTTTTCGCAGGCGCCGGGTGACATAAACCCGCGGCCATTTCTCGGCAAGAGTCAGCTTCACATAGGGATATGTTTTGTCGTCGCGGAGCAGGATGTTAAAGCGCGGTTTACGCTGCTTGATCAGGTTGTTTTCGAGCGCCAGCGCCTCTTTGTTGTTGGCAACGACGATGTACTCGACATCAGCGGCCTCACGCACCAGAGTTCCCGTCTTCGCGTCTTCCCAGCGGCCTTCGTGGAAATAGCTCGACACGCGGCTGCGCAGGTTCTTTGCCTTGCCGACATAGATGACCTCGCCTTCGGCGTTCTTGTACAGGTACACGCCGGGCTCGGTCGGAATCGTGCGGATTTTTGCCTGCAGGTCCATGGCGCGAGGGATGTACTTATTCTATTGGATGGACAAGGGTCTCGCTGTGTTACAAAAAGGGCAGTGACCCCGACCACCCCGAGCCAAAACATCAAGATCGCCGCCTTATCCGCCCTACTCGCGTTCACCTTCCCGCTGGCCGGTCAAATCGCAAAAACCGCGCCGCAGAATCCGGCCTCTCAACCGCAGGTGACGCAATCGGCGCAGGAGAAGCGCGATGAGGCCGCCCGCGCCGCCGAGCGCGCCAAGGCGCATCATTTCGACCGCGTGCTGATCATCGTCCTCGAGAATGTCGATTACGAGCGGGCCATACAGGACCCTAATCTAGCCGCGCTGGCCGAGCAAGGCGCCAGCTTTACGAACTTTCACGCGTTGTTCCATCCTTCGTACCCAAACTATCTCGCGATGATCGCCGGAACGGACTTTGGTATCAGCCGCCGCGGCAGCTACTTTGGCGACAAGCAAGTGAATTTTCCCGACGATTCCGATCACCGGACCATTGCCGACCGGTTGGTCGCAGCCGGCTTGGATTTCAAGCAATACGCCGAAGAACTTCCCACTGCTTTTTGCCCCTGGCAGATTCACAGCGAGCACGTGGCGAGCAAACTCGGCGACTATGCGCGCAAGCATGTGCCTTTCCTAAGTTTCCAGGAGGTGCAGAAGAAATGGTGTGATCGTGTCATCCGCGTCGATTCGACCCAAGCCGATAATTATTTCGTCGAGGACGCCCGCAAGGGATTGGTCGCCTATTCCTTTTATTCACCGAATATGAATCATGACGGGCACGACACCACAGTGATCGTCGCTGGCGCTTGGGTGCGCAAGTTTCTTGATGAGTCTTTCCCCGAGAAATTGCGGCAAGGGACGCTGGTTATCATCACCTTCGATGAATCCGGAGGAAACCAGGACAACCGCATTTACACCGTCTTCCTCGGTGACATGGTGAAACCGGCGAGCGAGCAGGATGCTGCCGCGCTCGGTCACCATTACAACCACTACAGCGTTCTGCGGACGATTGAAGATAATTTCGGACTCAAGCCCCTCACCGCCAACGACCGCGACGCGACGCCAATCACGGGCATCTGGAAGTAGAACTCTCCCACAGTCTCGACTTTCCAAGGTGTGTCTGCGCCGGTAGATATCGCAGTCTGAGTCCGACCGTATAAAATTTCCATCCCGAATGTTCCCTTTGCTGCACTTTGGCCGCACGCGAAGCGGTCCGACCGCTCGGGGCGCTTCCCGCAAGCTCTTGAAAACGTATATACTTATCTCGGGGATCGTGGGCGTCGAGAACTGGCATGTCTCGTGCACCAGCAAGAGCGGGACTTGTACATCGGTTAGTCATTCCCAGGGCTATGTTTTAGCGCGCCGGGTAACCCCAGGGGCGCCAGATCGAAGGAAATTAAGGAGCCTCACCCTATGAACCGCACTTCGTTACTGATTTGCCTGGCAGCCAGCATGGTCGCCACCGTGGGCTGCGCCAGCAAGAACTATGTCAAGCAACAAACGACGCCACTGATCAATAAGACCAACGAGCTCGACGATCTCACCGCGAAGAACAGCAAAGACATTAAAGACGTCGACGCGCGCGTGCAGTCTGGACTCGCCGCTGTTAACGCCAAGACCGCTGAAGCCGATCAGAAGGCGCAGACCGCCGGACAGAACGCTGCCCAGGCTCAACAGGTCGCCGATGCCGCCAATGGTCGCGTGGGCGTGCTGACCAATACAGTCGCCAATCTCGACAACTATCACGCCGTCGCCGAGACCTCGGTGAAGTTCGGATTCAACAAGGACAACCTGACGCCGAAAGCGAAGCAGGCTCTCGATCAGCTTGCCTCCAGCATCGCCAGCACCAAGGGCTACATCATCGCTCTGGAAGGTGGAACGGATTCGGTTGGACCCGCGGACTATAACTACGATCTGAGCCAGCGTCGCGCCAACTCCGTAATTCAGTACCTGGCGTCGAAGTACAATGTGCCGGCCCACAAGATCTACACGATCGGCCTGGGCAAGGATAAGCCGGTCGAGACGAACAAGACGTCAGCTGGCCGTGCCGACAACCGCCGCGTCGATGTGCGCCTGATGACTAACAGCGTGGGTGAAGGCAATCAGCCTGCCCAACCGGCCGCAGGCCAGGGCAATCCGTCGTCGATGTAATAAAGTTTTCCCTCCTCCCCGGAGGACTTCGCCAACCAGGCCGCTCAATGCCTCCCCCTGAGCGGCCTGTTTTTTCGTCTTACGGTTGGAACGCAGAGTCCCACGTCTCGCCGATTTTCGGAGCCGGTGAGACTTTCTCTCCGTAGGTTCTGTTGCTGCGCAGGCGTAACATGTCAGCCATGGCATCCATAACTTTTTCCCGTCGCTCCTTTCTGGCGCTGTCTGCCGCTTTGCCATGGGCTCTGCGCGGAGTTGCATTCGGATCCGCACGATCGATTCCAGTTGGGCTCGAACTCTATTCCGTTCGCGATGAATTGCAGAAGGATCCGCAAGGCACGGTGCGCGCTGTGGCGAAAATGGGATATCAGGCCGTCGAGTTCTATGCCCCGTACTACGACTGGAGCGAGGCCCAGGCCAAAGAAATGCGCAAGCTCATGGACGACCTGGGCATCCACTGCTACTCCACGCACAACGATCAGGAGTATTTCGGCGCGGGCAAGATTGCACATGCCCGCGATCTGAATAAGATCCTCGGCGCGAAATATATGGTGCTGGCCTGGAGCGATCCCAAGCCCAACCTCGATGGATGGAAGGCGCTCGCCGATCAACTGAACGCCGCTGCCGATACACTCGCACCCGCCGGTCTGAAAGTCGGCTATCACAACCACGATGCGGAGTGGAAGTCAGTCGACGGCAAGCGGCCTATGGATATTCTCGCCGCCAATACCAAACCGTCGATCATGCTGCAACTGGATGTGGGGACGTGTCTCGAAGCCGGTGCCGATCCTGTTTCCTGGATCCAAGCCAACCCCGGACGCATCCGCTCCATCCATTGTAAAGACTGGTCTCCCGAGAAGGGCTACAAGGTTTTGTTCGGAGAAGGCAAAGCGGATTGGAAGGGGATTTTCCGCGCGGCCGAACACGGTGGCGGAGTCCAATACTACCTGATTGAGCAAGAAGGGAGCGATTATCCTCAGATGGAAACCGCGCGCCGCTGCCTGACTGCGTTCCGCACGATCTACGGAGGACGATAAAATAGAAAGCATGCGAAGTCTGGAAGATCAACATCGATCGGATGGGGACAGCCGCCCTCGGCCCTCCAATCCAGCGAACCTCGACGGTAATGTTCCACTCGGAGGAGGAGTCGCTCAAATCCTGTCCGGCGTTCTCTTCGTGCTACTCATCTGTGCGGTGAGCGTTAGGGCGCAAAACTCGAGCCAGTCTTCCTCTAACCAGTCACCGTCGGACTCCAAGAAATCCGACACGACAACCGCTTCGGAGCCGGCGCCCAATCCAAAGCTCGAACCTCCCCGTTCGGACCGCGTGAACATCAATGATATGGGAAACACGGAAGGTGAGAGTTCCAGCAAGACCACGGAGATCGATCTCAGCCCTCCGGCCGACGATGCCAAGGCGCATCCCGGCAGCGCGGGCGCAATAGATAACGCCGAGAACCCGCCGGACAGTAGCAATGTGAACGAGATGCATGCCTGGGATCCGCACAAAGCCGCCAAGGACATCGAGGTCGGCGACTTTTATTTCAAGCGCAAAAACTATCGCGCCGCCGAGAGCCGCTATCGCGAGGCTCTCTATTACAAAAACAACGATGCAGACGCGACCTTCCGTTTAGCGGTTTGCCTGGAAAGGTTGAACCGTCCCGACGATGCCGTCGCAGAATTCCAGAGCTACTTGAGGATTTTGCCGCACGGTTCCAAGGCCGAGGATGCCCAGAAGTCGATCGATCGGCTTAGCAAGCCGCAATCGGAAACCAAAGCCGCAAAGTAGGACAGGGATCAAATGGGCGCTTCTTATCGGCCCGGCCTTTTTGCACTGCGTCTCTTTTTGGCACCAGGCTCGTGTCCATTTCCCACGCTGCTCTGCTCGCCTTCTCCAAGAATCAAGCTCGATGGCCATTTCGGTCCGGTCTGCGCCGGTTTTTTCGAGCGTGCGGCGGATTGCACAAGATTCTCAACCGCATCCACGCAGGCGTGGACGGCCTGCGTACGCAGTGCCCCCGCAAATCCTCCCCGGATCACCAGCATGGCCGCGCCATGCATCAACGACCAGATGCCCAGCATCAGACGATTGTGCTGGCGCGGGGGGGCCTTGAGTTTTTCCGCGAGTCGCTGGCGCATGAGATTAAATGACGGCCAGGGCTCGTAGAGCGAAGGAGGACGGCCTACTCCATCAAATAAGACTTCGTATCCATGCGGATTCTCGAGAGCAAATTTCAAATAGCTCTGAACCGACTCCTGCAATGTTCGCGTCTGGCTCAGAGCGGCGAACAGTTCATTCCGCGTCTTCAGGCGCAAAGCCCGCAAAATATCGTCCCGGTCGCGATAGCGCTCGTAGACCGTGGGCGTCGTCGTGCCCGCCGCTTTTGCGACGGCTCGCATGGTCAGCGCTTTTTCCCCGCCGCGCGCCCAAAGACGGGAGGCCGCGCCGAGAATGCGCTGTTCGAGTTCGGGATCAGGGTGCCTTGGCACGGTTCCTCAGGGTTGCAATGACAATGATTTCTTGCACTGCGTATTATTAACGTTGTATACTAATTGCATAGCAAAAAAGAGTGACCTTGCAGGGTGGGCCCTGGCGAGTCCGCGAAGTGGCAGTCCTCCCATTGCGGCTCCCTGGACCCACCCGCTCCATTTTCAAAATTAAGTAAGGAGCCGTTCATGCAGTTTGGAGGGAAGAACCGTACTGATGTAGCCCGTCTCAAGGCCGATCTCTCGGCCGCCAGCGTGGAGTTGTTGAGCGCGCATTGTGCCGCTGACCGCGTGCGCCTGCAGTATTCTCTGCAAGACATAGTTTCTTTCGGTGAAAAGAGCGCGCTTAAACGCGCCATTGCTTCGGCTGAGGCTCTCTGCCGCTTCTTCTCGCAAATCGATGCCCACCTGAAGAAACGAGAAGACGCGAAGAGTTAGCGGGCCTAATGAGCAAGAGCAAAGTTCCGCCGGACCGACGTCCGCCGGTTATTTCTCGACCCGGATAAATTCACCCGTCGAAGCGTTGACCGATACCGTGAGCTTCGCATTGTCGCGGTTTGCGCCATAGATGACGTGCCACACCAGTTCGTTTGTGTTGTGGTTCCAATCGCACACATAGCTGACCGGAGTGTCAGGCGCCTTTTCCAGAATCTTGTCCCCGCCGTGCTTCTGCGCCGTTTCTTCCGCCTGGTCTGAATCGATTTTCAGGAACGCCATGTCAAATACCTGCGTTGATGCATTGCCGGCGTTATAGCTGTCTTCGATTCCGGGATTGACGCCGCGCGAGGGAGCGCCATCGGCCGAACTGCCGGACCACGTGTAGGTCTTCTCCGAACGCGCGGTCGCCGAAGCGAAACTGGCGCGCCACACCGCCCATTTCCCGTCGTGCCCGTTGCCATCGCTGGTCACTACCGATTCAATCCGGTAGGGCTTGGCGTCGACGTTCCATCCGCGTGCCGCCACATAGAGTTTCTGGAATGCCGATCGCGCCGTGATGAGCTCGGGCCCCTTCGGTTCAGGCTTGGTTTCCTCGGCGGACTTACTCGGTTCCGAATTACATGCGGCAAGCGCCGCTAGAAATGCGATAGCCGCCAGAACGGGCAGAATCGCAAGGCTGATTTTCCGCGAACCTCTCAGGCAAGACTTCGTCGACGGACCATTGCTCTCAATGTGGTGCGATGCAGCCGTTTCCATGGCATCCTTCCTGGGGGCTTTCGCCTTTTCGCGAAAATTGTGAACCTTCATCGGAGCATTGCTCCTGACGAGAGTTTCATTCTTCGCGGCGCGAGTACCCGCTTCCTGCTGGTATAAAGGATCTGTTTAAAGTCGCGGCAACATTCTAACTGAAAGCTCGCAAAAGGTAAGTGGCACGCGTGGACCCTCACCTCGAAAAATTGCAGCGCGAGATTGCCTCGTCGATCGAGGGATTGTCACCCGAGCAACTGATACGGCACGCTCCCAATCAGTGGGGTGTCGCCGAAATCCTCGAACATCTTTATCTCACCTACGGCGGTACGATCAAAGGTTGTAGCCGTCTGCTCGAGGCGGGCGAGCCGCTCGCGACGAAATCCAGCTGGAAACAGCGAGTTCAGGCGTTCGTTGTTGTCGGGGTCGGGTACATGCCGACGGGAAGGGAAGCGCCGCAACGGGCCCGTCCGCGGGGCACACCGCCGGAAGTAGTAACCGCCGAGATCGCGTCCGCGCTCGTTGAGATGGACCGGGTATTGGCCGAAGGCGCGGCGAAATTCGGGTCCAGCGCAAAGCTCATGGATCATCCGTTCCTCGGTCCTTTTTCGGTTCGGCAATGGCGGAAATTCCATCTTGTTCACGGACTGCATCACGTGAAGCAGATCCGCCGTCTCCGTAAGGAACTGAACGCCGGCCGCATGTGACGCGCTCAATTCTCATTCAAAGAAAAACGCGCCGGAAGGACTCCGGCGCGCAGACTTATTGTTCTCAGATCTACGGCTCGCGGACCGACGAGGGTACGCCAGCCTTGCGGGCTTCTTCCTGCAGATCGTCGAGCTTCTGCTTTGCGTCATCCACAGCCTTCTGCTTGTCGGCGATCTGCTGCTTGTAGTTCGCGTCTTGTTTGTCCCAGTCCGCGGAGTTGCGCAGACGATTGCCAATATCGCCATACATCGCCGCGGCGCGCAGCTGGTACTCGCGCTGCAACACATCCAGCTCGCGATTCAACAAGTCAATCTGATCCTGCTGAGCTTTGAGTCGTTCGGCCCATTGTTTCCATGCGGCTTGCCGGGTAGCCTCATCTTGCGGGGCAGCCGGAGCACTATTCGCGGCAGACTTGTCCTCAGTTCCGGCGCTCGATTGCGTCTTCGGGCCGTTGTCCGAGCCGGGAGCGGGCGCTTGCGCGGAGGAGTCATCCGACTTGCTGTCGCTTGCCGTATCCTGGGCCCGAGTCGGCGTACCGACGATCGAGAGTTGATCCTGTGTCGGCAGGTTGTCGTTGTCGAAAACCTTCGCCTTGGCACTCGTGCCGGATTCCTTCCTTACCTGGCGTGCGTATTCGCCGAGTGACTGGCCGCCCGCCGAGGTCTGTGAGTTGGAGGAGGTTTGATTCTGAGCGGTGGCCGGGAGTCCCGCCACGGCAAGAAGCAGTGTGAGTCCGATTCCGCTGTATACGCTTCGTTTCATAGTCCACCTTTTCCCGCAAAAGCTCTTTGCGTCCCTAGGCTACCTCTACGCGCCGTACCGTTCACCTTCCCGCAGCAGCGCTTCTCGCTGCCGGCTTTGCCGTCAGAAATCCACCGATGCTGCGATCCAATTGTGCCGCTTCCTGTGCGATGTCAACCGCCAATTGCTTTGCCAGATCGGGATCCCGATTGCTTGCCAGTTGCTGCGCATATCCGGCGATCGTCGCCAACGACGTGCGAAGCTGCAAGGCCATCTCCGCTGAAAGCTCTCCGTGCAACTCTTGTTGCTGGCGAATCTTTCGGAGTTCGGTCAGATCATTGACCAGGCAGGCGACTCCGAGCAGGCTGCCATCGACCGCCGGAACTTGCGAAACCGTCATCGAGAGAAAACGAGTTTCGCCCGACGGCGTTTGATATTCGCCTTCTGCTTGCCGCCGCTTGCTGCCCTCTCGCAGCACCGCATGAATCTCGTCTGCGATATGAACCTGACCGGAATCTCCAGAGAACGAGGCCGCCTCAGACGCTGCGCTGCGGAAGATGTCGGGAGCGCTCATTCCGTTGATGGCGCCAAATCCCAGGATCGCTTTCGCTGCGACATTCGAAGTCTTCACCAGCCCATTGGCGCCGAAGACCAGCACTCCGCAGGAAAGATTCGACAGCACGGCGTGGCTGAAATTCTCGCTGGTGCGCGCGCGATGCTGCTCTGCCTGCGTCTGGACCTGCAAATCATGCTTCTGCTGCTTCAATTGTTGGATCACCGTGTTGTACAGATTCAGCGGCAGAGTCTCCATGGAAATCGCAGGAGACTGCATTTCCTCCGCTTCTTCCGAGATCTTTTTCCGCAGCGAGCGCACGAAGAGCAGGCCCAGCATAAAGAAAAATGCCGAGCAGAGCCCGACTGTGGCCGCACGGAACAGAATCGGATTGGTCAGAAGTCTCACCAGAATCTCCCATACCAGCGCAGCAGCCGCTCACCCACAAAACACGCTACCAGCGCCATGCTCCCCAGAAAGACGCCAAACGGCATCTGATAATTCCGGTATACCACTTGCGCGGACTGCCATGCCCGTTGCCTCGCTGCGCGTGCGTTGGCGAAGCGCTTCATAAAACGGTGCGTGCGCTTCAACCAAACAATCAGAACGGTCGTCAGCCCGAATAGCGATCCCGCCACCGATGCCGCGAAAATCGTCAGAACCGTTTCCTTGACGCCAAGGAACGAGCCCACCATCGCCATCAGCTTGACGTCGCCGAATCCCATGCCTTCGGTGCCGCGCCATCTGAGATAAATCGCTCCCGCACCGTAGATGAATGCCGCCCCCACAGCTGCGCCCAGCAGCGCGTCGGCCAGCGACAGAATGCGATCCGCAACCTCTCCGCTGAACGGAACATTCAGCGATCCCGACAGAAGCTGCGACGCCAGATCGTTCACTGGCACAAACACGCTGAAGATCACTCCGAGGGCCAACCCTGTCAACGTGAGCTTGTCGGGCAGCAGCTTGGTCTCCGCATCCGTAAAAATCAGCCCCAACACCAGGAACGAGAACGCGCAGTACTTCACCGTCGAAAGCGTCCACCCGAAGTACCAGTAGCACGTCAGAAACAGCGCGCCCGTGAGCAGTTCGATCACGAGGTAGCGCGGGGAGATCGGCGCCTTGCAATGCCGGCAGCGCCCTCGCAAGACCAACCAACTGAGCACCGGCAGATTGTCATAGAGCGCGATCCCGGCTTTGCACTTCGGGCACGCCGATCTCGGACTGACGACCGAAATCTCCCGCGGCATCCGATAGATGCACACGTTCAGAAAGCTGCCGAAGGCCAGCCCGAGCGCGAAAACCGTTGCTGAGAATACGGGATCCACAAAATCTCAAATGGGTCGGCAATCCGCCGCGCCCTATGGAGCAGTCTCTCCACGGGAACGCACGAAATGCCTGTTCTTGGTTGGATTATAAGTCGGAGATTGTCGGAAGGACTAAGTACCGAAGTCACTGGCCGGAAGGCCGACGGGCTGCCAAGCCATTGGCCGATGGGGGTTTATTCCACCGGACCCCCCGGAAGTGCTGCGGTTTCTTAGGGACTCTGGACAGCGGCTCTATTTCTTCTTCAGTTCCGAAGGCCAGTTCTGCACCACTGTCAGGTCTTGCGATGTGCCCGCGCTGGCACATTGCTCAATAGATCGGGGGCGCAACTACGCGCCCCCCGGGGCAATCGCTGCTCGGTTATCGCCAGCTATTTTGCCTGCATGCTCTCGATGTACGTTACGAGATTCGCGATCCTCTGCTGTACTTGCCCTTCGCGTCCCTGATCGATGCTCGAAAATAGCGGTCCCCACACTGGCATGTCCTGGCTGCCGTGGGACGGCAAAGTAGCCTGTCCCTTGATGACCGCGGCCACATGCGCCGCCGGATACTTTCCGCCATTATTCTTCGCCAGAACCGTCAGGTCCGTCGGCGAAGTCTTCATCGCTGAAGCGGCCGGTCCATTGCCCTTCGCGTCCGCTCCGTGACAAACCGCGCAATAATTGTTGAACATCACCTTTCCCGAATTCGACGGGGTATTGGTGATCGGAACATGCTTGACTGTCGCAGAACCCTGCGCCGGAGCGTTCTGCCCAGCGGCGAATACCGAAATCATAATCAGAATTGCGGCCATACTGATGAATTTCATTACACGCATAATCTTCCTCCCGGGCGACGAGGCCCAAAACTGCCACAACAGCGCAGTCTAGGCCTGGTCCGACCACTCGACTGTGACTCGAATCACAAGCGGCTGTGACCGTTGAAAGTGAGGGATTCCTGGGGTACGAGCGGCAGATCCTCACCCTGGAGGCGCGGAGTCACGGAGATACTAAGCGGGTGAAGAATGAGGTTACGGGTCCTCTCCACAACTTCGTCAGCCTTCGGGCAGTTCGGAAATTTCAACCTGGAGAAGGAGCCTCACAAGAATCGCTCAAGAACACCTCCGCGTCTCCGTGCCTCCGTGGTGAGGAAGTACGTTTACGGAAACACGAACCGCAGCAGTTCGCCTTCCAGCGCGACAGCCGACGGTCGCTTCACCGGAAACAATCCGTTCCAATCCTTCCAACTGGAAGGGACAAGGCGGGTATGGGTGGTTGCATTTTGAACCCAGCCTTCGCGTGTTTCTTCACGCAGCCAGAAAGCAAATGCATCAGCGACCACGCTCTGCGACTTCCAATCGAACAAACTCGCCGCCAGGCCTTCGGTCAGCGACTCTCGCGGGTCGAGGCAGAGAATCCAGCCGGTGACTGCCTCGCGGATATACTCGCTCGCGGCGGCTCCGTCTTTCGCCGCGACGATCCAGGCTCCATACTCCCGCGCCACCCGCAACGTCTCGTCCCTCGATCCATGATCGACAACCACAATCCCGTCGCACGGATAAAGTGTCTCGAGGCATCGGCCAACCCGCCGCTCGTCGTTCTGGGTATGTAAAAGCGCCGTGATCCGCCGCATGGAGTCTTTTTCCCTGGTGCCGCTCGAAGCGTTCCAGAATTGTATCGTGACGGTTTATCAAAGCGCATTCTTGAACGCCGTGTTACATTGTCCCGCACAGCCCAAGATCCGAATCAACGTGCCTACAAGGAGAGCCCCAGATGCGCCAATTCAGGTTGGTCGCAGTCACGATCGCCGCGTTCCTTTCCGTCACATCCCTTCGAGCTCAGTCCAAAGAGGAAACTTCCGTCAAAGTGGAAGCGACCAAGACGGAATCCTCGAAGTCGGACCAATTCAAGCCCGAGCAGCAGCAGTCGAAGGGATCCGTCACCATCGGTGGAAAGAGCATCGACTACGACGCTTACGCCGGCACGCTGGTCGTTCATCCCAGGGGCTGGGACGACGTTCCGCAAAACGCCGATCCCGATCCCAAGAACAAGACTCCCGAAGCCAGCATGTTCTACGTCGCCTATTTCAAGTCGGACAATAAAGGCGCGCCTCGCCCGATCACATTCTTCTATAACGGCGGCCCCGGTTCTTCGACCGTCTGGCTGCACATGGGAGCCTTCGGTCCCCGGCGCGTCGTCACTTCCGACGACACGCACACTCCCGCCGCTCCTTATAACGTGGTCAACAATGAATACAGCTTGCTGGATGCCACCGACTGCGTTTTCGTCGATGCTCCCGGAACCGGCTTCAGCCGCCTGAGCGGAAAAGATAAAGAAAAGGCTTTTTACGGCGTCGATCAGGATGCCTGGGCTTTCTCCGACTTCATTGTGCAATTTCTGGCGAAGTACGGACGCTGGAATTCGCCCAAGTTTGTGTTTGGCGAAAGCTACGGTACAACGCGCTCCGCAGTCCTCGCCAATCTGCTCGAGACGGAGCGCGATGTCGACTTCAATGGCGTCATCCTGCTCTCGCAGATTCTGAACTTCTCACTCGACTCCGATTTTCCCGACGGCAATCCCGGCGTTGATATCGCCTACCAGCTCAACCTTCCTACTTATGCGGCAACAGCGTGGTATCACCACAAACTGCCTGACCAGCATCCGGATCTGAAAGCGCTCATCGCCGAGGTCGAGCACTTCGCCATGAACGATTACGCGCTCGCACTCGAAGCCGGAGCGTCGCTTCCTGCCGATCAACGCCGAGTCATCGTGGAAAAGCTTCATCAATACACGGGACTTCCCACCTCTTATATTGAGAAGGCGAACCTCCGCATCAATGGGGGAGAATTTGAAAAGAACCTGCAGGACGAGAATGGCCTAACCACCGGGCGTCTCGATACCCGCTTCTCGGGACCAACCTTCGATCCGCTCAGCAAAGAGGCGGGCTACGATCCGCAATCGGCCGCAATCTCCTCCGCCTACGTTTCCGCGTTCAACGACTATGTGCGGAAAGATTTAAAGTTTGGCGAGAATCGCGAGTACAAACCTGAAGCCGAAGTCTTCCGGTGGTGGAGTTTCCAGCATAGGCAGCCCGGCATGGGATTCGCCTTCCCCGGCGCAACCAACGTCATGCCTGATCTAGCCATCGCGATGAAGTACAACCCGCAACTCAAAGTACTTCTGAATGCCGGGTACTTCGATCTCGCGACTCCTTTTTATGAGGGCGTCTACGAGATGCAGCACCTGCCGATCCCCGCCGATCTGCAGAAGAACATCGAATATCAGTTCTACGAATCCGGACACATGGTCTACGCCCACGAAGCCTCGTTGAAGCAGATCCACGAAAACGTGGCTGCGTTCATCGCCAAAAGCAGCAATATGAAAGGGAAGTAGGCTATGGAGGATTTGCTTTTCCACAGGCCTGCCAGAATGGAACTGGGTACAATTCCGGGATAGCTTTCCTTGGGTTGTTCGCATGGGTCAAACCAAACGGGGATACCTGCCCACTCTGGACGGGTGGCGTGCCATCGCAATTCTGGCGGTGATTGCGGATCACGGAACTGGATACATGCTCCAGGGGCGTTTCCCCCGATTACTTGAGATCACTCGGTCCGGCCCAAACGGAGTCAGCCTCTTCTTCGCGATCAGCGGATTTCTGATCTGCTCGCGCCTCATCGAAGAATTCCAGACGATGGGCCACGTCAGTCTTTCCGGTTTTTACATCCGGCGCGCCAGCCGGATTCTTCCGCCGGCTCTGGCATATCTGATCTTCGTCGGTATTCTCGCAGTCATCGGTATCATCAACGTCACCTCGCGCGAGTGGTGGAGTTGTGTTTTCTTCTTCCGCAACTATTTGCCGCCTTCGCTAATTACAAAAGGATGGGGCGGATACACGATTCACTACTGGTCGCTTGCTGTCGAAGAACACTTTTATCTGATCTGGCCTGCGCTGCTAGCTCTCAGTGGCATCAAGCGCGCGCGTTGGTGGGCCGCGGGATTAGCCGTTACCATTGCCTTTTGGCGCTCGTGGGATTTCCGTCATCACTTCGTGGATCATCACATTCCTGGTTTGCTCTTCGCTTCGCGGACTGACGTCCGACTTGACGGCCTTCTCGTCGGTTGCTTGGCGGCACTTCTCCTTTCCGATCCGCACTGGCGTCATCTTTTTCTCCGCCTCATGAGGTCGTGGCTGTGGACTGGGTGTGTCCTGTTCTACGTGGCTCTGCAGGTCTACTATCGCCGCCACTATTACACTCTGCTGGAGTCGATTCTGTTAGCAGTCATCGTCGCGACCACAGTCCTTCGTCCCGGAACGTTCGTCGGACGCTTTCTCGAACTTAGCTGGATGCGATGGGTTGGGCGCCTCTCCTATAGCCTCTATCTGTGGCAGCAATTCTTTTTCGTTCCGGGAGCCAAATATCCATTCAATTGGCTGCAAGTCTTCCCGCTGAATGTTGTTTTGTTGTTCGGCGCCGCAGCCCTGAGCTATAAATTTGTCGAACGTCCCATGATCCGGCTGGGACACAAACTCGCGCCGCCGCCGACCCCGGGCCGCCAGGACATTGATTCGGTACCCGTGCCTGTTGGATCCTCCGTAGAAACGATGATCGCGAGCGGGTAGAAGCTGGAGTGGAGTTGGACTTCAGAAAATAAAACACATCGCGATATTTCGAATAACCATGTGATGCGAGTCTTCAGCTCGCCGAGTTTTCTGACGTCACGGAATCCGCCGCATCTTCTTCGCCTGCGCCGACGAGATCGAACTTCTTCAGCTTGTAGCGCAGAGCGTCGCGGCTGATATCGAGCAGGCGCGCGGCGTGAGTCTGATTATTATTCGCCTGGCGCATGGCGAGCTCCACCATGGCGCGCTCGACTTCTTCGAGTGACGTGCCTTCTTCCGGGATGTACAGGCGGGGAAGCATGCGTCCGTTGGGCAGTTGCTTGCCCGAGCCATCTCCGGGAGCGCTGCTGGCTTCGAATGCCGTCAGCCCGCTGCGCGCAGCTTGTCCGACGGCGAAGGGCAAGTACACCGGTCGCAGGATCGATTCGTCTTCCAGAATCATCGCGCGCTCGATCGAATTTTTCAGTTCGCGCACATTGCCGGGCCAGCTATGCGCCAGCAGCAAACGCCGCGTTTCCGGACTGATGCCCTTAATCGATTTCTTGAACTTCCGGTTGTACCAGTCGACGAAAAAGTCGACCAGCGGCAGAATGTCATCGGAGCGCTCGCGCAATGGCGGAATGAAAATCGCGATGATTGCCAGCCGATAATAAAGATCCTGCCGGAATTGTCCCTCACGCACCGCTTTTTCCAGATCGCGATTCGACGCGGCGATTACGCGCACGTCCACCTGCATATCGCGCACGCCGCCGATCCGCCGGATCACTTGGTCTTCGAGCACACGCAACAGCTTCGCCTGTAGCAGGGGAGACAGTTCTCCAATCTCGTCGAGAAAAAGCGTCCCGCCGTTCGCCGTCTCGAACAGCCCCTTCTTCATCTGTTTGGCGTCGGTGAACGCGCCCTTTTCGTGGCCGAACAACTCGGCCTCCATCAGCGTCTCGGGAATCGCCGAGCAATTGATGGCCACAAATGGCCCATTCTGGCGCGAGCTTTCGTAGTGGATTGTCTTGGCAACGAGGTCTTTGCCCGTGCCACTCTCGCCTTGGACCAGAATCGTAGTGGCTTCGCTGGCCGCCACCTTCTGCACGAAATTCATCAGCTCGACGCTCTTGGGTGAGACCGCGACCAGTTCGTGATATCCCGTGTTCCGCCGGACTTCTCCGCGTAGCGACTGCACCTCGGTGCGAAGGCGAGTAGCCTCGAGCGCATTCTGGATGGTGACGCGTAACTCTTCAAAATCGAGAGGCTTGCCTACGAAATCGTAAGCCCCGAGTTTAAGGGCGTTCTTCACGTCATCCAGCTGCGGATCGGCTGTGATCATGATGACGGGCGGCGGGTCGACGCCCTTTTTGATCTGCTCGAGCACCTGTATGCCGTTCATGTCAGGCATGCGGACGTCGAGCAATACGAGATCCGGCGACTCGCTCTGGGAGAGCCGCAGGCCGGGATCTCCGGCTGGAGCTTCGACAACCTGATATCCCCACTCTTCGCACTTCTGGCGAAGCGACCAGCGCACCAGACGCTCGTCGTCAACCACCAGAATCTTCTCGGCAGGCATGCTTGCCTTAGCTTACTACGGGAGGGGCGGGAAGGGCACGCCAGACGGGGAAGGCTCGCAGAGACAGTACCTCGTTTGGCAAAGGGCGGTTATGCAGGGACAGCCCGCCTCAGCTGTCCGGCGGAGTAAATCGGCCGTCGAACCGCTAGGGAACGAACCCATTGTGAATTCTTCCAAAGAAAGAGAAGATACTGTCCTTATGAAGGCTTCTTTCACGGCAAAATTGCAGAAAAGTCCCAACAAGGGCGGATGGACCTATGTGGTCTGGTCCAAGTCGGTGGAATTTTTCGGCACGCGCGGATTGGTCAAAATCCAAGGCACAGTCGATGGCCTCGCATTTCGCAGTTCGTTCATGGCCTTAGGAAACGGCACGCACAAATTGCCCGTGCGAGCCGATGTCAGAAAAGCGATTGGCAAGGATGTCGGCGACACGGTCACTGTCATCATCGAAAAGCGACTCGCGTAGACAATCGCGCCTGAGCGCGGTGAAAGGTGAATTCACCGGGGCTGCTTATCTCCGGTCATCGTCATCGCCGTTCCAGTTGCCCCGCCACGGTCCGTTCCCCCAGTCGCCCCGGCCCCACCCGGAAAACATCGTGCCGTCGATCGTGCTGCTCTCGGGGTACTCGAACATGCGGCGACGGCCATTGGGACCGCGCGCGTAGATGCGGAGCACCTTCTTTCGTCCCGGGTCGGGATCGATGCCGAACGTGCTATTCCCCATGCGGAATCTGGGATGGGTCCTCGCGACTTCGCGCAAGCGCTGGGTCACGTCCACATGGTTGCGCGCTGTGCCGTACTCGGCGTGCAGAATCGTATAGCGCTGCGCCGCCGCGGGCATGGAGTAGAGGACTGCAAAAAACGCGACTGCAATCGAAAGCCTAAGGCCATTTCGGGGATGCATAGCAACCTCCTGCGGGACTTGACACATTCAATGAATCCTTCGGCAATCTATCCTACCGGTCAATCGGGCATTCCCGGTACAAAAAGAATCGAGGTGGAACAGCCCGCCACCGAATTTTGAGCGCGATGGAAATTTATCAACGGTTAGATTGGCGGCCATCTTGAATCTCTCCGCCGCGATTCCCTCATGCCAGTAATCAAAAGC
>DATJOA010000107.1:0-5537 GCA_035507635.1 Candidatus Acidiferrales bacterium | reverse complement strand
GCAGAGAATGTTCCTCCGGTAAGCGGGACGGATTCGATGATATGAACGTCATCATCCACGGCTTCTCCCGCACGCGCCAGTGCGACGCTGCCGTTCTTGCCCGAAGTGTCGGTGACGAGAAGAAGCATCTCTGATTGTGATCCGTGAAAATCTGCGTGAGTCCGTGGCAGGTTAAGCCTGCACCAGCTCCAGCAGCACTCCGCCGGTACTGGCCGGATGCACGAAAACATATTGATGCCCGCCGGCGCCGGTCTTGATCTGTTCCGAGACGAGCCGGACCCCGTCTTTCTTCAGCCGGTCGACCGCGGCGGGCAGGTCGGGAACTTTCAGGCAGACGTGGTGCAGTCCTTCGCCGCGTTTGGCGATGAATTTCGCGATTGTCGAATTCTCCGAGGTCGCTTCGAGCAGCTCCAGACGACTCTCGCCGACAGGAACCATGACGAGCTTGACCTGCTCGTGCTCGACCGTTTCTTCCGGAGAGACGCTCAGGCCGAGCTTTTCATAGATCGCCTTCGCCGCCGAAAGCGACTTCACCGCGATGCCGAGATGATCGATGCTGAAATCCATAAGGCCCTCGTGCACCTTTCTGCACTTTGTGGTTCAAAAATTAACCACAAAGGACACGAAGTTCCACAAAGGAAGCTAACTCTTGCCGGCGATTTCTTCCACCAGGGTGTACGGATCTCTCTTGTGTTCGGCGACTTCTGCAGCGAGTTGACGCAAATTTCCGTCGGACATCTGTGCCCGCGCCTTTTCGAGCATCGCGTCACGCAGCATTTCGACCAGCCGCTCCTGCCAGTTTTCGACGCTCTTTTTCAGGGCGCGATTTTCTTTCTGCAAATACGCCTCATATTCGGCCACAGCTGCGGCCAATTCCTCGACGCCCTTCCCTTCGCTGGCGACTGTCTTCACGATGGGCGGCGTCCAGCCGTCGTTGCGGGTAGCCAGCGACTGCAGGGCGCGAATTTCGCGCTCGACGCGCTCGGCGCCTTCGCGATCGCTCTTGTTGATCACGAAGATGTCGGCAATTTCCATGATACCGGCTTTGATGGTTTGAACGTCGTCGCCCATTCCGGGAACGAGAATCACAATCGTGATGTCGGCGAGGCGGACGATCTCGACTTCGTCCTGACCAACGCCGACCGTCTCGATCAGAATCATGTCGCGACCCGAGGCGTCGAGCACAGTGGCAACGTCTGCGGTGGTGCGGGCAAGTCCGCCGAGGGATCCGCGCGTGGCCATGCTGCGAATGTAGATGCCGGGGTCGGCGAAGTGATCCTGCATGCGGATGCGGTCGCCGAGAATGGCCCCCCCGGTGTATGGGCTGGTGGGATCGACGGCGATGATGCCGACGGTGTAGTTTTCGTCGGGTGCCCCATTCAAGACGCGTTCTTTGCGGCTTGAGTGGGGATTTTGCGTCTTCCGATACAGTTTCGCGAGTTGATCGACCAGAGTGCTCTTCCCTGCTCCGGGGGCGCCGGTGAGACCGATGACGCGGGCTTTGCCCGTGTGCGGGAAGAGAGCCTTCAGGAGATCGGACCATCCGGGCGCGCGGTTCTCGACCGTGGAGATGCCGCGGGCGAGGGCGCGCGGGTCGCCGGAGCGAAGGGAATCGATCAAAAGATGAGTCTGGCTTGCCAACCGATCAGTGTAAAGCAGGAGGGGCGGAGAAAAACATACGCAGGGATGAAATGATCGGTGCTCTCCGGTTTTGGTCAACACCAGGCTGACGACGATTGCCAGCCAAAGGAAGTTTATCCATGGCGGCACTCAATGCTGATTCATCAAGGCAACGGTACAGCAAGCTCTCGCTTTCCGTAGGGACGGTTGTCACTAGGCGTGCAGGCCGAAAGGCATTAGTCCTTCAGCAACTGCCGCGCGATCACGAGCCTCTGAATCTCGCTCGTACCTTCGCCGATTGTGCAAAGCTTCACGTCGCGATAGAACTTCTCAGCTGGATAGTCTTTGATGAAACCGTAGCCGCCATGAATCTGGACGCTTTCATTGGCGCATCGCACCGCGACTTCGCTGGCGTAAAGTTTTGCCATCGACGACTCCTGCGTGGTCTTCATGCCGGCATCTTTCATTGAGGCGGACTTCATCGTCAGCAGGGTCGCCGCCTCAATTTCAGTGGCCATGTCAGCCAGTTTCCACTGGATCGCCTGAAAGTCGCTGATGGCTTTGCCGAACTGATGGCGCTGCTTGGAATATTTGAGCGCGCACTCATACGCGCCTTCGGCCATGCCGAGCGAGAGAGCGGCAATCGAGATGCGGCCTCCGTCGAGCACACGCATGGCATCGGGAAATCCCTGACCTTCCGCGCCAAGAAGATTCTCGGCGGGAATCACGCAGTCCTCGAAAATCAACTCCGCGGTGTCGCTGGCCCGCAGGCCAAGCTTGTTTTCTTTCTTGCCGGGACGGAATCCCTTGGTATCTTTTTCGACCACGAACGCCGAGATGCCGTGCGTATGAGCCGCTTTATCGGTCACGGCGAGGACGACGACCACGTCCGCATAATGGCCGTTGGTGCAAAAGGTCTTGGTACCGTTCAGCACCCAGCTATTGCCTTTGCGGACAGCGGTCATGCGGGCGCTGCCGGCGTCCGATCCCGATGAGGGCTCGGTCAGTCCCCATGCGCCGATGAACTCGCCCGTTGCCAGCTTGCTGACATATTTCTTTTTCTGCGATTCATTGCCGGCGAGAAAAATGTGATTCGAGCACAGCGAGGTATGCGCCGCCACGATAATGCCGACCGATCCGTCGACGCGCGAGAGTTCCTCGATCGCGGTGACATACTCGACGTAGCCCATGCCCGCGCCGCCGTACTCAGGCGGAAAGACCACTCCCATCAGTCCCATCTTGCCCAGCTCTTTGATGGTGGCGAGTGGGAATTCGCCGGCCTCGTCCCACTTCATGACGTTCGGCTTGATCTCGCGCTCGGCAAACTCACGCACGCTCTTTTTCAATTGCAATTGCTCGTCGTTCAGTTGGAAGTCCACGATCCCTCCCGGAGAATTGGGCGTGACTGCCGGCCCGCTGAAGGAGTTTCAGCAAAACCCCGAATTTTTGATTAGAACATAGCGCCGGAGTGGGAAGAAGTTACGTCCGGAGGAGAAAGGAGTGGGATGGGTCGAGCCCCATGAACACTGGCGATTCTGCGTACCTGCGCGTCCCACCCAACCGACCGGATGGTTTGGCATTTCCGCCGTTCTTTCTGGAACCAGCGCGGAAGATCCAGCACGAATCATACGCTTACGCGATTGTCGCGGATGTGATCGTAGATCAGGAACGCTTCGAAGACTTCATTCGAAAGCAGGCGCCCGCGCGGCGTCAGTCGTATGATGTCGTCCTTTTGCTCTAGAAGACCCAACTCGCACTGCTCGACGATTGTTCTGCGGAAGTCGGCGAGCATCGGTACGCCGAACTTATCTTTAAGCGGGCGCAAATTCACGCCGCGGTTCAGACGTAAGCCGAGGAAGAAAGATTCTTCCAGAGCGACAATGCTAGAAACCTCAGTTTTTTGAACCAGCGTGCCGGCGATGTATTTCTCCAGAGAATCAGCGGTCGCGAAACGAACTGCTTCGAGTTCTTTAGCCACAGAGAACAGCATCGAATGCGCATCGACGCCGAACCCGAGATAAGGCTGGCGAGTCCAATACTTCAGATTATGGCGCGACTCGAATCCATTGCCCGCGAAATTGGAAATTTCGTATTGTGCGATCCCGCCACGTTCGAGAGCCTCACAAGCAGTGAGATAAAAGTCAGCGGTTGTGTCTTCGTCGGGGACAAAATGGGCGTGGTAGTGTGTGCCGCCAGCAATCAGTTCCCTGCCCAGGCGCGAGTCCTCATCCACCTCAAGCATGTAGACGCTGACGTGCGGCGCACCCGTCGCAATCGCTTGGCTCAGCGACTCATGCCAGCTCTCCGCGGTCTGGTGTGGAAGGCCGGCGATCAGATCGATGTTGATGTTGGTGATCCCCGCCGCACGCAAGCGAGAGACGTCGTCGAGAACTGTTGCCTTCTTGTGTAGGCGTCCGACCGAAGCCGCTTCCTGATCAATAAACGACTGCACGCCGAGGCTGACTCGATTCACTCCGCAGCGTGGCAAGGTATCCAGCATGAAAGGAGTGAGCGTTCCGGGGGCGCACTCGACCGTGATCTCCGCACCACCGGCCACAGAAAACTGCGAGCGGACGGCTTCAAACATTCTCAGCAACTGGTCCGGTTCGAGCACCGTGGGCGTGCCGCCGCCGAGATAGATCGAATCGACTTCCCTTTCGATCCTGCCACCCATTTCACGCGCCGTCTCCTGCGTGTTCCCAATGTCGGCACAAACCCGATCCACATAGTGCTCGAAAACAGCGCGAGAGAACACGTCCGATGCGAAATTGCAGTAGCTGCACTTCGTGCGGCAAAACGGAACGGAAATGTAAATACCGAGGCTCACCTAGCTCATTATCCCATCCCAAAGCTTTTCCATCCTGGCTGCCATTTCCGCCATCTATTTGAGGTAACCTGTGAAGGGCGCCCCCAACGCCTTTCACCCGGGAATCTCCCGACCAGAATCAATGGCGCAGGAAGAGGAAATATTAGGCAAAGCGTATGACAGCCGGCTGATGCGGCGGCTGCTGACCTACCTGCGTCCGTACCGATGGCCGCTCGTGATCGCCCTGGTCTCGATCATTCTGAAGTCGTTCTCCGACATCCTGGGACCTTACCTGATCAAAGTCGCCGTCGACCGGTATCTGGCTCCAGTGCAGGACGCAGCGTCGGGGCTGTGGAACTGGTTGAGCCCGAATCCGATGCACGGCATCGCGCAGATTTCGGGAATCTACTTCGCGATGCTTCTGATCACCTTTGTCCTCGAGTTTCTGCAGACCTACTTCATGCAGTGGATCGGGCAGAAGGTGATGTTCGATCTTCGCAGCCAGATTTTCCGGCACCTGCAGCGCATGCACGTGGCTTTTTATGACAAGAATCCTGTCGGGCGCCTGGTGACGCGCGTGACCACCGACGTGGATGCGTTGAACGAAATGTTCACGTCCGGCGTGGTTTCGATCTTTGAAGACTTTTTTGTGCTCATCGGCATTATCGGGATCATGCTCTGCATGAACTGGAAGCTGGCGCTCATCACGTTTGCCGTGCTGCCGTTCATTGGGATCGCTACCAAGATATTTCGGGACAAGGTGCGGGATTCGTACCGGCGCATCAGAGTCGCGATTGCCCGCATCAATTCCTATCTGCAGGAGCACGTCAGCGGTATGGTCGTGCTCCAGCTTTTCAACCGCGAACGCCGGGCCTACAAGCGGTTTTCAGAGATCAACCACAGCCACATGGATGCGTACAAAGACGCGATTCTGGCGTATGCCGTTTACTATCCTGTGGTCGATTTTTTGTCTGCGATCGCGATTGCGAGCGTGATCTGGTACGGCGGGCAGGACATTTTGCGGCACATCCGGGTCACGAGCCTTTCTCTGACGTTCACGCCGCATCTTGCGCTGACGCCGGTAACCGACTATGCCTCGCTGGGCGTGCTG
>DATJOA010000106.1:0-12785 GCA_035507635.1 Candidatus Acidiferrales bacterium | reverse complement strand
GCGGACGTGACATTCCCACTCCGCGTCATCCATTGTAACCGAGCTTGGAGAAAGGCCCCTCGAACCCTCAGATCGGCGAACGACCAGCGGCCAACGACGAACGACAATGACTCATGACGAATGACTGACAACGGACGACTGACAACTAATGACTGACAGCGAATGTCTTCCGATCAACGACCGCTCTTATACAATCCCACCTTCCGTATATATTCCCCGACCGCCGGTTCCACAAATCGTCCCAACGCCTTCCCGCCCGCCACAGCCTGCCGGATCGCCGTCGCCGACGCCGGCTCACGCAAATCCCCCATCAGATGAATCGTCACTCCCGGCAACACCAGATCGCCAGTCGCGGCCTGCTTGTGAAACGGTTTCGTCACTTCTGCCCGGGGACGTAGCGTCTCGGGCAGCGCGTTCGCTACATCTGCCAGTGAGTATCCCGGGCGTCCCGCCACGATAAAAGCGCACTCCCGAAACATTGCCTCCGCCTGATGCCACTTCGCAATATCCGCGAAAGCGTCCATCCCGATCAGAAAGAAGAGCCGGTCGCTCGTTTTGAACGACTGCTTCATTCGCCGGACGGTATCGATCGTATAGTTCGCCTTCTCTCTTTTCGTTCCGCCCTCGTCTGGAGCTTCCAATAAAGACGGAAGGAATGCCTTCTCCTCGGCCGTCGCCAGCGCCAGCATCGCATACCGGTGGACAAACGGAGTCAGCGGCTGCCGCTGTTTATGCGGAGGCACATTCGCCGGAACAAAATAAATGCGGTGCAGCTTGCACCGCTCCAGCGCCGCCCGCGCTAATGCGATATGCCCATGATGCACGGGATCAAACGTCCCGCCAAACAGTCCAATGTTCATCGACTCGTTCCGCCCCGCTTTCTCGACTTACGCACGCCCTTCACAGTGGAACCTCCGCATTGTCCCATCGGACACCGCTCGCCGTGAATCCGGACATCACAAAACAGCTCACCACAAGATGAACTCCTGTAACTACCACTGTTTCCCATTTTGGAACTAGGATGGTTGACATGCGAGTAACCCTCCCCCTACTTCGCATCCCGCCCGCCCGCGCTCCGATTCTGCGCTATGGCGTCGCTGTACTCAGTACGGCATTGGCTCTCATTCCCACGATTCTGCTCGCGGATGTTTCCGAAAGCCGCCTCGCCCTTTTTGCCGTCGCTGTCATGGTAAGCGCATGGTACGGCGGCTGGAAACCCGGCGTCGTCGCCACCGCGTTCGCACTAACGGTGGGCGCCTACTTCTCTCTCGTCGGAGACCATACACCGGCCCAGCTCCGCAGCGCCATTCTCCGTCTATCTCTCTTCTTTTTTGTGGCCATGCTGATCTGCTGGCTCAATGCCGCACTGCGTGCCGCGCAGGAGAATCTTCGTCGCTCCGAAGCCAACTTCCGCTCCCTCGTCACCAACGCTCCTTACGGAATCTGCAGCTGCGACGCGACCGGAAAAATCCTCGACGCCAACCCTGCCTTCCTCGACCTGCTCGGCCTCACTTCCAGGGACGAGCTCGTCGGACAACACATTTACAGCCTCTACGCCGACACCGACCAATGGTTCGATCTCGCCGATCACCTGCGCTCCCCGGCTCCTTTTAAAGGGCTTAACGCCGAATGGAAGCGCAAGAACGGTACGACCGTGGTTCGCGTTTCCGGACGCTCCGTGACCAATGGACGCAATGAAGGCGTCGTCTTCGAAGTCTTCGCCGAAGACGTTACCGAACGCCGCGCTCTCGAGCAACAGCTCCGCCAGTCGCAAAAGATGGAAGCCGTCGGCCGACTCGCCGGAGGCATCGCCCACGACTTCAACAATCTTCTGATGGTGATCTCCGGATACTCCGAGTTTCTGCTCGAGCGTCTCGGTGCGGAGCCGCACCTTCGCGGGCCCGCCCAGGAAATCGCCAGCGCGGCCGAACGCGCATCCTCGCTCACCCGCCAGCTTCTCGCCTTCAGCCGCAAGCAGATGCTCGCTCCCCGCATCGTCAACCTCAACGACATCGCCACCGAAAATCTGAAGATGCTCAATCGCATGATCGGTGAGGATATCGATCTCGTCATGGTCCCGGCCAAAAATCTCTGGCCCGTACGCGCCGATGCCGGCCAGATCGAACAGGTCATCATGAATCTCGCCGTGAATGCGCGCGACGCCATGCCCTCCGGCGGCAAGCTCACGATCGAGACCGCAAACGTCACCCTCGACGAAGACTACGCCCGCCTTCACGGCCCGCTGAAGCCCGGTGACTACGTGATGGTCGCCATCAGCGATACCGGCGTCGGGATGGACCCCGATACCCAGTCCCACATCTTCGAACCTTTCTTCACGACCAAAGGCACCAAGGGAACCGGGCTCGGCCTCTCCACCGTTTACGGCATTATCAAGCAGAGCGGCGGATACATCTGGGTCTACAGCGAAATCGGCCGCGGCACCGCGTTCAAGATCTATCTACCGCGTGTCGCCTCGATCGGCGAAGCAGCCGCCCAGGTTGCAATCCCAGCCGTGATGCAAAAAGTCGAGCCCGGCACCGAAACCATTCTTCTCGTCGAAGACGAAGCCAACCTGCGCTACCTCGCTCGCCAGTATCTCGAGAAGCAGGGATACAAGGTCATCGAGGCCGCCGACGGCGCAGTCGCCATGCAGATCGCGGTCGCCCACGAAGCCGTGATCCATCTGCTGCTCACCGACGTCATCATGCCCGGCATGAACGGACGCGAACTCGCCCAGCGCATCGTCGAGATTCGTCCCAACGTGAAAGTTCTCTACATGTCCGGCTACACAGAAAACGTGATCGGACACAACGGCATGCTGGACGCCGGCGTTCGCCTGCTTCAGAAGCCTTTCAACCTTCGCGATCTCAAGAGCATGGTTCGCGAAGTGCTCGATGCAACTCCAACTCCCCCGGAGGTACTCATGTCTTCGCAGTCTGCCGAACCACTGCCCACGGCGCAGGCCCGGACCGTTCCACCGTCCCGCGCCCAAAGATTCCAGCTTCACTTGCCGCTGCGTTATCGCCGCCTTGGCGAATCGCAATGGCACGTGGGCACCACCGAAAACATCAGCCGCTCTGGATTGCTCTTCCAGGCCGACGAATCGCTGCAACCCAGCTCTCAACTCGAAATCAATCTCGTCCTGCCGGCTGAAATTGCCGGACTTTCAGGAACCGAAGTCGTCTGCCGCGGAGAAGTCGTCCGCACCATCGAGCGCAAGGGTGAAGCGCTCAGTCCGGCGCTCGCAGCGCGCATTCTGCAGTACCACTTCCAGCATGGACCGTTGCCGAGAGCGTAAGATACGAATCGGGTTTTGTGGGTGTGATTTGGGGAAAGGCGGCCTTCGGGCCGCCTTTTTTGCTTTTCATCAATGAAGATCTCACGAGAGCTTGCGTCATGCAAATTTCTGCAAGCTGGCGCTTCCGCCAAACGGATGTATCATGTTCCGGTCTTTCCTCCCCAAGTCTTCTCGATTCATCCAATGCGGACCCGCTCAAATCTGGCTCGGTGCAGATTTTCGTTCCGACGCCATCTTCTGTTCCTCGCGGCTGTACTCTCGCCTTTCGTCGTCTGCCAGACCGCGTCGTCGCAGACGGTTGTCCTTTCGCCCACATCGCTTAGTTTCGGCAGCGTCGCCGTCGGCACATCCAGCGCGGCGAAGCGGATCACCCTGACGAACAGTGGCAGCGCCGTTCTGACCATCACCAGCATCATCGCGAGCGCGAGCTATACCGAGACGAACACCTGCGGACATTCCGTCCCCGCCAAGAAATCCTGCGTCATCTCGGTCTCCTTCGCGCCAACAGTCACCGGCACAAATTCCGGCACGATCACGATCACCGACAACGCTGGCAACAGCCCGCAGACCGCAAGCCTGACCGGAACCGGCACAACCACTGGATTGCTATCGATCGCCGTCACTCCCGCCAATCCATCCGTCGCCGCCGGATCCACTCAGCAGTTCACCGCCACCGGAACCTTCACCGGTTACACCTACAACATCACCGACTCCGTCACGTGGACCTCGACGAAATCAACCGTCGCAACCATCAGCAACACGTCAGGAACTCAGGGTCTCGCCACAACAATCGCCGCAGGAACCTCGACGATCAAAGCCGCTTCCGGGCGCATCGTCGGTTCCACTCCGCTGACCGTAACGGCTCCAACGCTCGTCTCTATCGCCATCACGCCAAGCGCTCCCTCAATCGCCCTCGGCGCGCAGCAGCAGTTCACCGCCACCGGCACGTACTCCGACAACAGCACGCAGAACATCACGACGACAGTCACGTGGACGTCATCGATCTCGACCGTCGCCACGATCAGCAACACGGCCGGAACTCAGGGACTTGCCACCAGCGTCGCCGCGGGCACATCCACGATCAGCGCGACCCTTGGCTCAATCTCCGGATCGACGACGCTGACCGTCACGTCTCCCTCAACAGCCATCACAACGTATCACTACGACAACTACCGCACCGGATGGAATCAGAACGAGACCATCCTCAATCCCGGCAATGTCAACAGTTCGTCGTTCGGACTCCTCGCGACCGTGCCGCTGGACAATCAGGTTGACGCGCAGCCTCTGGTCGTTCCCGGCGTGAACATCACCGCCGGAGACGATCAAGGCACGCACGATGTCGTCTACGTCGCCACTCAGAACAACACCGTCTATGCCATCGACGCAGAAAGCGGAGACATCCTGCTCAGCCCCAACTTCGGGCCGCCCGTGATGTATCCGACCGGATGCCAGGCGCCTTACGACGGCATCAATTCGACTCCGGTGATCGATCTCTCGACCAACACGATGTACGTGATGGTCTACACCAATCAGTCCACCGGGCCCGCGTATTATCTGCACGCGCTCGATCTGGGCAGCCTCACCGACAAGGGCACGCCGGTGCTCGTCACGGCCTCGCATCTGTTGACCGACGGAAGCACCTTCGAATTCAACGCCACGTATCAGCGGCAACGTCCCGCGCTGCTTCTGTCGAATGGCACGCTCTACGCCGCCTTCGGCAGCTTCTGCAACAACGCCCTTTCCCGCGGATGGCTCCTCGGATGGCAGACTGCGACGCTCGATCCGTTGACCGCCGTCGGCATGACCGACACGCAGGCTACCGATCCCGACAACTTCTTCGCGACTTCCATCTGGATGTCCGGCTACGGACCGGCCACCGACGATTCCGGCAACATCCTGTACGTCACCGGAAACTCCGATTATTCCGGGACGACCTACGACGGCGTCACCAACATTCCGAATAGCGTCGTTAAAGAATCGCCCGACCTGAGTTCGGTGCTCGACCTGTTCACGCCGAGCAACGAAGCATCACTCGATCAGGGAGACCGCGACTTCGGCAGTGGAGGCGTGATGGTTCTGCCCGATCAGCCCGGCACGATCCCGCATCTCGCCGTCGCCGCGGGCAAAGACGGACGCATGTTCCTGATGAACGAGGACAGCCTCGGCGGATACTCGAGCCATTCGAACAACGTGCTCGGGACGTATCAGATCGGCATGTGCTGGTGCGGTCCGTCGTATTACGTCGATCCCACCGATCTCACGGCGCGCGTCGTTACGAGTGGCGGAGAAAAAGTGGAAGTCTGGAAGCTGCAATCCACGCCGAATCCGACGCTGACCATGGTGACCAGCGGCGCAGTCAGCGGCGCTCAGGACCCGGGATTCTTCACCACGATCTCGTCCTCGGGAACGTCGAATCCGATTATCTGGGCCCTGGCGCGTCCTCTGACGGCGAGCCAGCCGCTGACGCTCTATGCGTTCAATCCCGATGCCGGGGGCAACGCGATGTCGCTGCTCTGGCAAGGCAGCGCGGGTTCGTGGCCGATCTTCAACAACAACGCCAACCTCGTTCCAGTGGTCGCCAACGGAGAAGTCTTCGTGGCCAGCTACCAGCAGCTGCAAATCCTCGGGCTGACCAGCGCGAAGCGGAAGAAGACTAAAAAATAAGAGTGGCAATTCCTCGGCTCGCTGCTGGCTTCCAGGATCGCGGGCGGGTCGCCCGTGCGATAGCCGGCGAGGACGCCGCCAGCTACGGTCTTAGCGGCGAAAAAATATTGGAGCTTCCGGAACGGCTTCGCGTTCGCGACGATTAGCGGGGTAGGTACCCCCTCCCCCTAGCGGTCTATTGGAATCATCGTGTTAGCGAAAAATCGCGAAATAATCTCTTGTTTTCAATATTTTGCGGACAAAATCTTGAAAACAAATGCGTTATGCGTTGATCCCTGAACAGTTTTTTCTGGCCAGTTCACGTAAAATCTTGCTTTCAAAGAACTTATCGGGATCGTGCCGCGAGCTGTGCCGGCAAAATATTGAGCCGCAAGCATTTACATGTAAAATATTGATACATACGAACTTACAAAGAGCCGAAAATTCCGAGGCCGACATTCGCGGTCGCTGACATGATCGGAGTTCGAGGCTGTGGAAGGCAAGGTCAGATGTCACACGTGCCTGTGGAAAGGGACTTCAGGTGGAGCTCTGAAAGCAGGCGTGCCGCCCTAGAATTCCAGGCGCAATTGAAAGGCGATCATGCGGGGACTGCTGTCGCCGCCAAGTCCTACACCCAACAGTCCCGTGGGAGGCGACGTTGTGTAAGTAAGTGCGCCAAAGCCTGTCTGCGTCGATGGCTTGCCCGGTGTTCCTGCCAGCACCATGCCCGGCAATCCGAAGTTGGGATGATTGAAGATGTTGAAGAACTGCGCGTCAAAACGCAGCTTAAAGTGATCGCTCACAGGGAGCCACTTCGTCAGGTAGAAGTCGCTCCAAACGAAATCCGGGCCGCGAAGAGCGTTGCGGGCAAGATTTCCGAACTGGCAATTCTGCGGATTGTCGCCGCCGTTGCACGCCCCCGTGCTTGGATCGACCGCTGAAACAAACGCGTCTGGGTTGAGCCACTGGAGTGTTCCGGGCTGGGTGACTCCCGGGATTGAATGATGCTGGTAGAGCGGAACGCCTGGCAGCACGCTGGCAAACTGTGGACCGCTGCCCTGCAAAATTCCATTGCCACTCGCCGAATAGGGTGTACTCAGAACAGAGAATGGGACTCCGCTGTGCCAGAACGCTGTGCCGGATATCTGCCAGCCGTTGAAGACATATCCCGCCAGATGATCGTGCAACTTCAGCGGGAGGTCGTACACATACTGCGCGGTCAGGTTGTGCCGGATGTCGTAATCACAGTTCCCGTAGTCGCGAGCGAGATCTCCCGGCAAGGGCGAGAGGATTCCTCCCGCCGAGAACTGAAGAAACCCTCCGTTGGAGACCGTGTCGAGACAGTGACTCCAGGTGTAGTTCACTTGTCCCTGTAATCCATGGTTCATGCGCTTGTTGGCTGTGAGCTGCAGGCCACTGTAGTGGCTGTTCGCGCCAGTGGAAAGCTGTGCGACCGAGCCGAAGCGGGCATCGGTCGGGTGCATGTACGGAAACGGCGCAAAGCATCCCGGGCAGACGGTCTGGTATCCGTTCACCTGCGTGAGATAAGGCTGATTCACGGCTCGGGTGCCGACAAACTGCGCCTGAACGCTTGCAGTCGCTCCTATCTGGTGCTCGACGCCCAAACTCCATTGCATAAAGTAGGGCGCGTGCAGTTTGCCATTGGGCACGGCCGCCATCGCAACGGGCGGCAGGCATGATGCAGGATTCGCGAGCGCGGAAGCGCAGGAAGGCTGCCCCTGAGCAAAGCCGGAACTAAACCTTTGATTGGCGGCGATCGTGGCATCAACCGCGCTGTTCGTCACTCCAGGCGCGATCTCGGTTCCTCCCACAGCTCCGAGCAGGCCACCCTGAAAGGTCTGCGTATACGGTGGATTGGTGCCAATCAGATCGACAACATCACCGGGCAGGAGATCGCTGAACAATCCGAAACCGCTTCTTAGTATGGTTTTCGGTTCAATCTGCCAAGCGATGGCTGCCCTTGGTTGCAGAATCGCGAGCGGAGTGGAGGAGAATACCGTATCGAGATGAGTTTGAATGGCGCTGCTGAGCGGCTGATTCACATCATGCGAAATCGAATCGAATGAACCGCGCAAGCGGGCGATTTCATTGTGTGGATTGAGCGGATTCGAATTAAAGGTGTCGCGAAGACCGAACGTCAAGGTCAGCCTGTTGGTGGCCTTCCATGTGTCCTGCGCGTAAAGGTCTATGTTGAGGAAATTGAATGGCTCGTTCGCGTGGCTCGGGAATGTCTTTGTTGCCGTGGATGCGACGCCGTAGATAAATTGCGGCAAGTCGGTGTAGGTGACCAGCGGCACTGTACCTTGTCCGAAATCGTAGTCGTTCAATCGAAAGATTCGGATATTCGTACCGACCCTAATCTCGTGCGAACCGTGACTCCAGGCAAGATTGTCATTGATAAAGAAGCGGGAAGCCTTTCGTCCCTGAAGCCAGGTGTTGTCGAGACCGCCCACGGTCGTAAACGGAGCATTGGCGCCGCTGCCCTGCAGCACGATGGGAAAAGCAGAGAGGGTCTTCTGAAAATCGGCGGGCGCAAATAAGCTCGAATACCAGGAAAATGCGGGATTGAAGTAGTTCACAAGATTTTGCGAAAAGACATGCGTGTATCCAGATGCGAATGAATAGAGCGGCTGCGGTGAAATGGAATTGAACAGGGGATTGATTGGATCTGTATACGCTGCCTGCAATCCGGTGTCAGCTTGAAAGCGGAACCACGCGGTATTGTTCGTATTGAGGTTGTAGTCGATGCGAGCAGTCTGCACCTGCTCGCGGTCATCGCTGGAATGGGAAACGCTCTGCCGATTGGCGCAACCGTCGCCGTTCGGGATCGCTCCGGTCGCGGCAGAACCATCGCTGTTGAAAGGGCAGGCTAAGACCGCCAGGGGCACGCCTTCCGTGTTTCCGTACAACGAGAACATGTTTTGGTAAAAGGGCACTTGTAGCGGCGCTGGCGCGTATCTTGTTCCCGTGATGGGGTCGGTTCCTCCGAGCGGAAGTTGCTGCAGAACGTAGTGCTGAAAGGCAGGAGTTGGAACCGTGGTGGGCGTGACGATCGGCAGGGCGATGCGCACCCATTCGGTATCGAAGAAGAAGAACAGCTTGTCGTGAAGGATCGGGCCGCCCAGGCTGCCTCCGAAGTGATTCACGGTCGAACGCGGCTTATGGTTGCCCGGCGTAGCATTCGTAAAATAGTCTGCCGCGTTGAGAATCGAACCGTTCCATAGTTCGTAGAGGTTTCCGTGGAACTGGTTCGCGCCCGATTTCGTGACGTAATTGACCTGTGAGGCTCCGTAACGGCCTTGATCGACGGAATAAGAGAGCGTGTTGACAGTGACTTCCGAGATTGAATTCAGACCCAGGACGAGGTTGGTAGAGAGGCCGCTGTTCAGGTTCGTCAGAGGGTCATTTGTTTCGAGTCCATCGACGATGTAGCCGTTCGAGAGTGCGGGCAACCCGTTGAACTCAACGTTTCCATATCCATTGGTGCTGCCGACAAAATCATTTCCGCTTCCCGCGGTGTTAATGAGCGCGCCCGGCGCGAACTGCAAAGGATAGGTCAGGTCTCCGCCCGGGTTCGGCAGGTTTTCGAGCGTGGGCGCAGCCAGAGTTGTCGAAGTGTTCGCATTGCTGGGATTGATGATTGGAGCTTGCGAGCTGACTTCGACCGTTTGATTCGAATGAGCGATCTGCAGTGTGAAGTTGACGGTTTGTTTCTGCCCCAGGCCAGAGAAGACGTTGTTCGCGGTCTGTGGTTCGAAACCCTGCGATTCAATTTCGACCCTGTATGTACCCGGCTTCAGCTGCGGAAAATTAAATCGCCCCGCCGCGTCAGTTTTCGCGCTCCGCTTTGATCCAGTCTCGAGGCTTATGACGGTGACGGTTGCACCCGTCACCACCGCTCCTGTGGAATCCGTAGCCTGCCCTTGAATAGCGCTCGTGGTCTCACCCTGCGCTAGCGCATGGATTGAGAGCAGGCACAAGAGGGCAACGCCAAAGAAAACTCGTGAAGCTTGCATTTCGAACCCCACAAACAGACTGCGATCAATGCGGGCGCATTAATCGTGGCTGATGCTTCATAGTTAACCATAGTTAACGCACGAAGTCCAGAAATTGTGGGGATGTGCACTGCAACCCAGGATATGTCTTTTGTCTAATAGCGAACCGGTATTCGTGGATCGGACCCTACTCCGGAGGAGACTCAGACTTCCGCTTTGAGATCCTGCTCCCGCAGCTCCTGCACTTCTTCCGCAATCGCGTACTTCAGGGCCTCGATGCCCTTGCCCGTGACGGCGGAGATTTCGTAGAGCTTCAGCTTCTGTTTTTTGCAGTAGCGTTTCAGCTTGGCGAGTTCGTCTTTGTTGGCGACGTCGATCTTTGAGGCGACCATGATCATGGGCTTTTCTTCGAGATGCGCGCCGAAGCTGGCGAGTTCTCCCATGATGACTTCGACGTCTTTGACGACGTCGTCGCGGCCGCTGGAGTCGGAGACATCCACCAGATGGACGAGCAGGCGAGTGCGCTCGATGTGGCGGAGGAACTGCGTGCCGAGTCCCGAACCAGTGTGCGCGCCTTCGATCAGGCCCGGGATGTCCGCTACGACGAAACTGATTTCATCTTTGGCGTCGCCGACGGCAACGACTCCGAGATTCGGCTCGAGCGTGGTAAAGGGGTAGTCGGCAATCTTCGGACGCGCCGACGAGATGCGCGAGATCAGCGTGGACTTGCCGACATTCGGATATCCGACGAGTCCAACGTCGGCGAGCAGCTTGAGTTCGAGACGGTAGGTGTGCTCTTCGCCGGGGCGTCCGGCCTCGTGCTCGCGCGGCGCCTGATGGACCGAGGTGGCGAAGCGGGCATTGCCGCGTCCGCCGCGTCCGCCGCGGGCGATCACGAAACGCTGATCGGCGTTGGTGAATTCGAAGGCCTTCTCTCCGGTTTCATCGTCATAGACGATCGTGCCGACGGGAACCTTGAGCAGCACATCGACGCCGTCGCGTCCGGTCTTGTTCGAGCCTTCGCCGTGGCGTCCGCGCTCGGCCTTGTGCTCGGGATTGAAGCGGAAATGCACGAGCGTGTTGTGGCGCTCGCTGGATTCCATGACGACGTCGCCGCCCTTGCCGCCGTCGCCGCCGGAAGGTCCGCCGCGCGGGACAAATTTCTCACGGCGGAAGGCCATGCATCCGTTGCCGCCGTCGCCGGCTTTGACTTTGATTTTGGCTTCGTCGATGAACATGGGAGAACCGTCGTCAGTCGTCCGTCATCAGTCGTCAGAAATTCGTCGTTCGTCGTTGGTCGTTCGCCGTTAGCCGCTCGCCATCCTGCGAGGCGTTTTTTTGGCCAACGACTAAAGACCAACGGCTAACGGCCAAAAAGAAATGCCTCGTCCCGAAGGCGAGGCAGTGGTCGACAGCAAGTCTGCCGAGAAAAATTCCTACTTCGCTTCTAGGGGCTCGACCATGACGAACTTGCCCATAGAACCTTTGTCCATGAACTTGATGCGGCCGGTGATCTTGGCGAAGAGGGTGTCGTCTTTGCCGCGGCCGACGTTGAGGCCGGGCTTCACGCGGGTGCCGCGCTGCCGGACGATGATGGTGCCGCCGGGGACGACTTGTCCGCCGAACGCCTTGAATCCAAGCCGCTGCGAGTTGGAGTCGCGGCCGTTCCGTGATGTGCCTTGTCCTTTTTTATGTGCCATAAATCAGTTCTCAGTGGCCGGTTGCCAGTTGCCAGTAAAACCTCAGGGGCTAAAGCCCTTATTTTTTCGGGCTCAGGCGGCACTGCTGAAGCCATGCCCTTCCACAAACCCCTTACTTCTTCTTCGCCTTTTTGGCGGCCTTTTTTGGGGCGGATTTCTTTTTGGCTGCTGCTTTCTTTGCTTTTGGCTCGGTCTCGTGTTCTTCGGTGTCGGCCGGCTTGACCTTCTTCGGCTTTGCTTCTTTCCTGGGAAGATCGGGAGCCTTGAAGCTCTGTCCGCCGAAAGCGATTTCGGCGATGCGGACGGCGGTGAAGTCCTGACGATGTCCGCGCAGCTTCTTGTACTGCTTTTTGCGCTTGTAATGGAAGACCAGGATCTTGGCGCCGCGGCCTTGTTCGACGACCTGGCCGACTACGCGGGCGTCGGGCTGATTTCCGACCTGACCTTCTTCGCCAGAAACGGCGACCACGGGGAACTCGACCTGTCCGTCGGTTCCGGTGAGTTTCTCGACGCGAATGACATCACCGGGCGCTACCCGGTATTGCTTTCCACCTGCGCGGATCACCGCGTACATACGTTTGCCTCCGTCAATGTCGTTGAAAACCGGCCCGTGGGTGAAGCTCCCCAGGAGCTTCCATCGCAAAATCTGAAAGTCGGGCGCACACTAGCGCTACCGCGGGCCTTGCTGATTTCTTTGCTTGCTGTGTTTTTCCGCCGCGGCGCTTTGGCAGCCGGGCAGGCGTCCCCAGAACGGGTCGGCGAGTACAGGCAAACCTAGTTATTTTATCGTGGGCTGTGGAGAACGGTCAAACGGGCAGATGAATACCGCCGAGTACGCTGAGAAGGCAGAGGGGAAATGGGCAAATCATAAGGTGAGACATTTTGGATCCCGGCGTGTCTTTGTGCTTTACCGATGGCTTGTGCGACAATTTCGCCGGATTTGGGGAGGAGATAACGATGAAGAGACTTGTTCTTACCGTTTCGTTGTGCCTGCTTGCGCTGGCGATGTGCGGATCGGCGCAAACCAAGAAATCCGCGAAGAAAATGGCCGCTCCGCCCGCGCCGGACAAAGCTTACTTGCAGAAGATATGGGATGGATGGTCGACGCTCGATCCGGCGAACGCGGCG
>DATJOA010000105.1:0-3431 GCA_035507635.1 Candidatus Acidiferrales bacterium | reverse complement strand
GCCACGCCCAATCTCGAAGCAAAAACTCGCGGCGAACCGGCGCAATGCACGGCGTTCGACCGGACCGCGCACGGCCGAGGGCAAGGGGCGCTCCCGCGGCAATGCTTGGCGCCATGGACTGCGAAGCGAGGCGCTTTTGTTCGGCTCCGATGGTATGCCGATCGATCCTGAGCTCCAGAGTGTGTATGAACGTGTACGGCACCAGCCCGGTCAAATCCACGCGGAGACCGACCAACTGGCGCGCTCTGTGGTCATCGAAGTGTCGCATCAGCGCCGAGCGGTGCAGCTAGAAGAGAACTGCTTGAAACGTGCCTTGGATGGCTCGAGTGCCGACGTCAGCCTCGAACATGTACATCGCTATCGCACAACCAGCCGGCGCAAGTTGCTCAAGCAGCTGGCACGATTACAGGGTTTGCATTTGGGAACTCGAACGAGGCATTTCGTTGGTTGATGCGCTATAATGTATACATCATGATGGCACGAACCCAAATTACGCTTCAGGCCGAGATGCAACGTCGAGCTCGCCAGCGGGCCAGCGAACTCGGAGTATCTCTCGCTGAATATTTTCGTCGTTTGGTCGCGCGCGATCTCGCTCGCCCGAAAGCCAAAGTCGAAGTAGATGGCATTTTTGATCTTGGCAGCTCAGGTGGCTCGGATATCGCGAAGAACAAGCGCTCGATGATTGCTGCATCTCTGGACGTCTTGGGCAGAAGACGCCGGCGTCCCTAATTGTCGCGTGAGCTTATTTGTCGACACCTCGATGTGGTACGCTGCAGCCGACTCGGGCGATTACAGCAACGCTCGCGCCAAAGCCGTACTTAGCGATGGCGAAGCATTAGTGACATCCGATCATGTTTTGGTCGAGACGTGGAGCTTGCTTCATCACAAACTCGGGCGCAATGCGGCAGAACGATTTTGGGAAGGTCTTCGCAGCGGCATCGCAGCGATTGAAACGGTTGGGCCCGCTGATCTGGAGACCGCATGGGAAATTGGGTTTTCCTGGCGTGACCAAGATTTTTCAATCGTTGATCGGACTAGTTTCGCCATCATGCGTCGTCTCGGCATTGAACGTGTCGCTTCGCTCGACGAAGACTTTGCCGTCTTTCGTTTTGGACCCAAGCGTCGGCAGTCTTTTAGTGTAATTCGTTAGATCGGGACCCGGTCTCGGTCGTGGATGCTTCAGGAGGGCCGTGCTAGACCGCGCCGCAATATGCTCCGATCCGCCCGGTCGTGTCGGAGCTATCCTTTCAGTTCTTTTGCTCCGAAAGGGTTGGTCGTCAAATGGGAATGTCAGCGACCTATCCTTCGGACCCGTCTACAAATCTCTGCGAATGAGTTTTCTGACTACCGGACATAGGGTATGGGCACCCGTGAACGGGGCCTTTCATGGAGACTTTATGTCCAGGAGCAAGAAGAGACTGAAGATTAAGACTGTGATTCATCGTGCCCGTAAGTATGTGCAGGAGGGGAACAAGACGGAAGCGATTCACACGATCGTCCGCGACGCGCACTATACAGTGGCGGAAGCAGAAAAGTTGGCCGAGTTCATCGGGTACTTCTTCGAGGTCGAGTCCGATCGCCAGATCGTTTCCCGCTGGTGTGATAAGCACGCATGTCGGGATTTCTCTGCCGCGACCAGCGCCCTCAAGAACAGGAGGATGATGGATTCTCTGATCTTGATGGAGCTCTCAAAATGCGTACAATTGCTCTCGGCGCGCTGCAGGTCCACAGCTCGCTGCTCAACGTCGTTTTGCATGACTAGTCTGAGCGAGACCCCGGGTTGAGTTGACAATTCTACTGACTGAGTTGGCTGGCCGTTCCGACGTAGACCTCTTGCGGATCGATTCAATGTGTTTTCAAGTCGCATAGATGGAGAGCTTGCACGAGTCCTTGCCCGCACTCTGCGGGGCTGTAGTCTGTGGGAGGCCTCAGCCTTGGCGCTGGCACCTCAATTCATGAAAGCAGACGATATCAGTCGTGTCGGGGGTCGTGGGGTTGTGCCTGGTGATCGTGCGGTGCTGCGGGCTTTTTTCAAAAGCGCCGAGTGATCTGAGCCTTAACCAGCGGACACAGTAAAGTAATCGGTCCAACAGAAATCAGCCAACATCGTTTGAGGGCTGCGGTTGTAGAGTTTGCTTTGGCTCGCGTTCGATTGTGAGCAATAGTGAGCAGAGCCGCCCAATACTCTTCGTCCATACTGACGAGAGAATGACTGCCGCTAGATCAATACTGTGCATACATCGGGATCCCGCTCAACTGAGCGTGTTGCAGGAAAACGGGTTCTCCCTGATCACTGCAACTCATGGAAGCCAAGGTCTGCGGTTGTTGGTGTCGAACCCAGTGGATGCCGTTGTTCTCGAGTACTACCTGGAACTTCTGGATGGCGCCGCCGTTGCCGATGAGATCAAGAAGGTTAGACCGCGGCTCCCAATTGTCATGCTTGCCGAAAGCTTGGAGTTACCTGAGGGTGCTCTCAAATCAGTGGATGCCCTCGTCATCAACTGCGACGGTCCCGGCTTCCTGTTAGAGGCCCTCCGGACCGTAATGCAAGCAAAGGATCGTCGGCACGTCACAGCTTCTGTAGGGCAGGTGGAGCAGCGAGGAGAAGAAGCTATGCCGAGTCCGACAAGATTTCAGATCCTCGTGGTCGACGATGACCAGATTGTCCGTGAAAGCGTTTCGATGTCGCTGTTGGCGGAGGGGTACGATGTCGTAGCTGCCGAAGACGGATTCCGGGCGCTATCGCAGCTAAAAAGGAAGCTGCCTGACTTAATGCTCTCCGATCTCGATATGCCCGGTATGTCAGGTTTTGAGTTGCTCTCCGTGGTTCGCCGTCGTTTTCCTGAAATATCGACTGTAGCAATGAGCGGGGCGTATGTCGGCAACGAGCTTGCCTTTGGTGTGATCGCGGACGGCTTCTTTGCCAAAGGTGGCCAATCCAAGGATCTGCTCTCGGCCATTCGACGGTTGCTTCTTACGACTCCGGCCCGAAGCAGAGACCACTACCGAGAGTGCGCCCCCGCATGGATCCCGCGCAATGGCAACGACTCCGAGGCAATGCCCTACGTCGTGCTGACGTGCGCGGAGTGCCTGCGTGCTTTTTCGATGAACCTAACAGAGGGAACTACCGGGGAAGTCCTTGAAATAGCGTGTCGCTCCTGTCACAGCATGAACCGTTACATCATCCAATCACTGTGCACTGGAAGCGTCCGCGTAAAATGTTCGCCGCCTTAGGCTAGTTTGAATGCCTTGCCACACTCCAGGCAACATGTTTCGTAGCGCGGCGTGATGAGTCCACAAAACGGACACACCCGCTGGGATGCAAAATCGCCATCGTGTGCTTCCATTCCAAGCATCTTCCTCACCGAAGCAGCGATCAAAGCACGCAGGCTGCGAGCACGGACAATGAACGGGTGCAAGACGGTATCCAT
>DATJOA010000104.1:0-23404 GCA_035507635.1 Candidatus Acidiferrales bacterium | reverse complement strand
ATTTCGGTTTGCGGGAGCGAACGCTTTTCTTCGCTGGCATCAGATGAACTCCGATTGCTTCATACGGACAAAATGCATGGGTCCTTCGCTTCGCTCAGGATGACATTACAGATTCTTCTTCGTCCACTGATCGATGCGATCGAGCGCCTGCTTCAGGTTGTCCAGCGAATTCGCCACGCTGAAGCGCAAATAGCCTTCGCCGAATTCGCCGAATGCCGTGCCGGAGAGCGCCGCGACTCCTGCTTGCTCCAGCAGCGCATCGGCCAGAGGCTTCGATTTCCATCCTGTCTGCGTGACGTTGGGGAAAACGTAGAATGCGCCTTTGGGCATGCGGCAGGACAATCCCTTGATCTTGTTCAGTCCCTCCACGAAAACGTCGCGACGGTTCTGAAATTCATCGCGCATGTGATCTACAGAACTCTGGTCGCCGCGAATCGCTTCGATTCCGGCAACCTGCGTAAAGCTCGCCGTGCAGGAATTCGAATTCGTCATCAACCGCGTCATCTGCGCGGCGAGGTCGGGACGCATGACGCCGTATCCCATGCGCCATCCCGTCATTGCGTAGGTCTTTGAGAAGCCGTCGAGCAGGATGGTGCGCTCGCGCATTGCAGGAATCGACATGATCGAGAAATGCTGGCCGCCATCGAAGAGCAGGCGGCTGTAAATCTCATCGGACAGGACCATGATGTTGCGGTCACCGATGGCGTCAGCGATCTGTTCGATGTCGCGGCGCTGCAGCACACCGCCAGTCGGATTCTGCGGCGAGTTGATGATGATCAGCTTGGTGCGGTTGCTGATGAGCGCCGAGAGTTCGTCGACACCGAGGGAGAAGTCGCGCTCTTCGCGCAACTGGATCGGCACGGCGCGTCCGCCGACGTAATTGATCATCGATTCATAGATCGGAAATCCCGGGTTCGGATAGATCACCTCGTCGCCATCGTCGATGAGGGAAAGGATCGTGAAAAAGATGATCGGCTTTCCGCCGGGAACGACGACAACTTCGTCACTGTTCACCTTCACGCCGCGCGTGCGGCTGATGTATTCGGCCAAAGCCTGGCGCAGATCGGGAAGTCCCGCAGAGGGACCGTAATGCGTCCAGCCCTTGTGAAGAGCGTCGACGGCTGCTTCGACTACATTGGCGGGCGTATCGAAGTCGGGCTCGCCGATCTCCAAGTGGATGATGCTCTTTCCCTGTCGTTCCAGGGCGCGGGCTTTGTTCAAGACCTCGAAGGCAGTTTCGGTTCCGAGGCGGGACATGCGGCGGGCAAGCTGAAGCTCGTGGGCAGTAGCCTTTTCCATTCAGGACTCCGGACGGGAAAAACCCTGAAAAGCACAAACGGTTAATTATACGCCGGAAGAAAATAACCTTGAGACTGCAAGGCATCTAACGACAGGGAAACAACCCGTCGGCACACTTAGTTCTTGTGCAAGAGGTCAATCGAAGTGAACTTCATGTGTGTCGTCACTGTTAGTTCGACCTTCTTTGCCCACCACCCTGAAGCAGGGACTTGAGCAACCAGGTAATAACGTCCGGGGAGGACATTCTCGAACTTGAAATAACCGCGCTTAGGCAGGATGGGCAACACCGTTTGGGTGTACCACAGGCGTTGGTCTCCATCGGCCCGAATTAGATAGACGCCAACGCCATTGCCCGAGGGTACGGAGTGAAAAACAAGCTTTTCGTTGGCTGAAACAAGGCCTCGGACAGCATGTCCGGTCTCGTTCGGAGCCTTGAAAACAGCACTCGATAGCGTATGACCAGCATTAACTGCAATCGGCTCAGCCTTGCTCACGTCCGCAACACCGGGATAATAAACGACCGACATGGCATCTTTGTCTGAGCTCACGAATAACACGTAATACTTTCCTGGGCCGAGATCGCGAGAACAGAATGAGCCGTCTGCGCCCACGGAAACATCGGAGCCGTCGAACGGGGAATAACCAGCCGTCGATAGAAATGAGACAGACCCAACCGACTCGCTCGTTGCATTTGGGCGAATAACCTTGCCACAGATCCGTCCGGTGGCTCCGGCGTATCGCTGGCGTTCATCTTGAAACGCAAGCTGTCGTTGCCGCTCCTGCTTGCGATAATCGGGAGAACTCCATCCACGGATTGGTACTAAATCGGCAGCAATCGGCTTTTCCTTCCGAATCAACCGCAGATCTGTCGCGAGAGCACTGGCTCCAATCCAGCCACCAGGGCTGCACATGCTGACGCTCAGTTGATCCAAGTTTGATCCACTGGCGAACACGAGATAATCAAGTCCCGTACTGTAGCGAGCCCCACAGTCGCCACCTCCCAGTCCGGTGTGAAGCTGGACTTCGGTTCCCAAATTGCCCTTGTAGATTCTCCGAACCTGAAAGGTGATCACCATGTGGGGGTCGAAACCCGCGAAGGAGGAATTATCCGACTTGACCCACTCTCCCTCTTTCGCGCTTAAGAGACTCCAGTACAGCTCAAATTTAACGGGCGTGCCCTCGAAGATAATTTCCGAACTATTCCATTCCCTCTGGGCGACGCCCCACGCATTCTTCCCGGATACAAATCCTCCGCACTGGCAGGCTGAGGCAGATTCTGCTGCCACAGAAATACAGAGAACGAGGAGGAGGAGACCGATTGGGGAGCGGTGTCGCATGTCGATAGAGACACCGTGCCGCAAGATTCGGATCATGTCTACGAACGAAAGTAACCGATACAGAGGCGGAACAGTCGATTACTCCGAGACGCTGTGCTCTTCGTTTTGGGAGCGAAGGACGCGGTCGACGGAATACGGGGCGCGGCGGCTGGGTTCGTGATAGTGACGGACTTGCATTTCACCGAGCAGGCCGATCGCGAGCAGATTCAGTCCGCCGAGGAGCAGGCCTAACGCGGCCATCATTAACGGGCCGTGAGACGCCATGATCGGAACATGGCGCAGGAACTTTTCCACTCCGAGCCAGAGAACGAGACCGCTTCCGGCGAAGATACTCATCATCCCGAAACCCCCGAAGAAGTGCAGCGGGCGCGAGAGATAGCGCAGCAGGAATCGGATGGTGAGCAGATCGAAGAAGACGCGGAACGTCCGCGTGATGCCGTAGTGCGACGCGCCGCGTTCGCGGTTGATGTTGCGGATGGGAACTTCGCAGATGCTGGCTCCGTGCCAGGACGCAAGCGCCGGAATGAAGCGGTGGAGTTCTCCGTAGAGCGGAACCTGCTCGAGAATGTCGCGGCGGTAGGCTTTGAAAGTGGTGCCAAAGTCGTGGATGTCGACGCCGCTGATCTTGGCCATCATCCAGTTGGCGATGCGAGAGGGAATGCGGCGCAGCCAGAAGTTATCGACGCGGACTTTGCGCCATCCGCTGACGATGTCGTATCCGGCGGCAATCTTCTCGAGGAAAATCGGAATGTCGTTGGGATCGTGTTGCAGATCGCCGTCCATGGCGATGACGTATTCGCCGCGGGCATGATCGAATCCAGCTGCAAGGCCTGCGGTCTGGCCGAAGTTGCGGCGCAATTTGACGACCGTCACTCGGCTATCGACGGCTGCGATCTCGCGCAGCATGGCGAAGGTGTGATCGCTCGATCCATCGTCCACTAAAACGATTTCGAAGGTCTCGCCGTGCGCTTCCATGACGGCCTTGAGGCGGTCGTAGAGATCGGTGACGTTCTCCTGTTCGTTATGCAGGGGTACCACGATGGAATACTTTGGCACGGTCTTTCAATTATACAGAAGGCAGTACTCGGTACGAAGTATTCGGTATTCAGTTGGCTACTCTGAAGTGCGGGATTCGGGTCGGGATTTTCTCAGTTGCTACGGTATCTACCCGATGGATGCAGAACGAGGGCCGTCGTATATTGGGTGCAGAAAGATCAACGGGCAGCCATAGGATAGGGCTCGCGGTATGCGACATTGTCCTTCTCGGCTGTCCTTTTTGTTTTGCAGCTGCCAGCATTTCCGTCGTTCGTCGTTCGTCGTTGGTCCTTAGCCATCCCGGGATTGTTTCCATTCCTTTTTTTCGCCTGCAGGCTGTCGAGTGTGGGGATTAACTTTTTGGTATATACCCCCACCCCCCTCCCCCCTCGGTCTATTGCGATCATCGAGTTAGCAGAAAATCGAAAATAAAATATCCAGAATCAGCAGCTTAGGGGCAAAATCTTGATTTCAAAGAACTTCAGGGCTCCGCCTTGGCGCGCTCGTTCCAAAATGGGACAGCTGGCGCGATGAGCACACCGTCGTGGCCTCGGCCATGATTATCCGGCGTGGCTGTGGAAGGCTAGGGCAGATGTCACATCGGGGTGTGGAAAAAGGGTGGAAACGACGCTCCCAGACTCCCGCACAGAACGCGGGAAGGTTGGGGCAACCGCGGACTTCTCGGATTTGCCCACTCAAGCCAACGTCGGGCTTGAATGGGCCACCAATCTTCATAACAGCCACCAATTTTCACAACAGCCACCGATTTTCACAACTTCTGTGAGAATGCCTGCTGACGATGTTTCTACTGTTCGGCTACTCGGGATCCTTCACTTCGTTCAGGATGACAGGAATGAAAGACCGGGACGCAGCCAAGTACATCTCGACGAATGACTTCTTCACGCAGGCTTGGCGTAGTCGCCGGGGCTGTTGGCGGTGGCCCGCCATTCTGGCTTGCGCTCTCGCGTTGCTTCGCTCAGGGCGCGGCGGACTCCGGCGGCGTCGAAATCTTTGGCATAGACCGGAGTGCCCGGTTGCTGGCGCCAGGATTCGTCGAGCGTTCCGTCGTCGACTGGATCGAATCCCAATTGATCGACAAGCTGCATGACTTTCTTCTTGGCGGCTGGATCGTCTCCGGCGATCGGCAGCGCGATGCGTCCTGGAGTACCCGCGGGCGAGCCCAGTTCCATCAAATGTTGGGCGTAGATGTTGTTGAAGGCTTTGATGACGGGACGTCCGAGTTGCTGCTCGACCCAGCGGCTCTCGGGCATGCCGTTTTCGATGGCTTCGATGCGTCCGTCACGCTGCCGCGGGTAGTAGTTGCACGTGTCGATTACGACCACATTGTCAAACGTTCCCTTGAACAAGTCGTGCGGCAACTGAGGAATGTTTTTCAGGGGGATGGTTACGACCACGACTTCCCCGCTGCGGGCAGCCTCTACTACGGTGACCGCTGTTGCTCCCGTTTCTTTCGCGAGAGCTTTGAGCGTTGCGGGACCGCGGGAGTTCGCGACTGCAACATCATGACCTAATGCTCTGAAGCGGCGAGTGAGAGTGCCGCCGATGTGTCCTGCTCCAATGATTCCGATTCTCATGGGTACTCCTTGTTTTGATGAGTTACTTGGATAGATTCACGGAATGGGCGAGGGGTTCAGCGGTTTCTAGGAATCATTCGCACTTCGTGCGCGGACGGCAGGGCTGAAGTTCGATTTATCCGCCGTAATAGCAGGGCGCCGAGGACCGCTCAGCGGTCACCTGTAGACGAGTGGATGCTACGTGATGACGAGGATTCCACCTCGCAAGGCGCAGCGACCCTCAGGCGCTAAAGCGCTGGAGTTTTATTAGCGGCCTAACGGCACGAGTAAACTCGTGCCCGTCCCAAACGACCCTTTACGATTGTTAAGCCGATTCTTTCAGCTTCAGCCTGGACTTGTTTTCTTCCATGAACTGCTTGATGTCGTTGGCGGCGCCGAGGAGGCGGTTCCACTGCTCGTAATAGAGGGTGACGGGGAAACGGCCGAGTCCGTAGACGCTGACTCCGCCCTTTTCTCCGACTTTGAAGATGAGGTCTCCGCTGCGCTTCTTGGTTTCAACTTCTTTTTCAAGTTGCGCCAGCTTCGCTTTCAGTTCTTCGTAGCTAGGTTCTGCCATGATTTCCTCTTTCCGGGGCGACGCAGTATGACGCCCCGCAATTTTGTGCAGGATGATTACAGTTTCTATAGTAACGTGCCCGACGTTGCCTTGGGTCGGAGAACCGTTGTAAGCTCAAAGGAGTCTAATTCCGAAGCGGGAATTTGTAGGTGGGAAGGATGATGTAACCCACTCAAGCCAACTTCGGGCTTGAATGGGCCACCCATCGGAGGTGGGAAGCTTGATGTATCCCACTCAAGCCAACTTCGGGCTTGAATGGGCCACCCATCGGGAATGTAGGTGGGAAGCTTGATGTATCCCACTCAAGCCAACTTCGGGCTTGAATGGGCCACCCATCGGGAATTTGTAGGTGCGAAGCTTGATGTATCCCACTCAAGCCAACTTCGGGCTTGAATGGGCCACCATCGGGAATTTGTAGCGGAAGTTTGATGCAACCCACTCAAGCCAACTTCGGGCTTGAATGGGCCACCATCGGGAATTTGTAGCGGAAGGTTGATGCAACCCACTCGAGCCAACTTCGGGCTTGAATGGGCCACTCATCGGGAATTTGTAGGTGGCAAGCTTGATGTATCCCACTCGAGCCAACTTCAGGCTTGAATGGGCCACCCATCGGCTTTACATCGGGAATCGATTCGGAATCATTATTCAGTAGCGAAGGTTGTCGGCTAGTCATGCGGATTTGGGTGCGAGGGTCGGTTTGGCTTTGCCTGTCGCTGATGTTATGGACGGCGGCGGCGGAGTCTGTCCACATTCACCCGAATCAGTCTGAAGCGAACTCATGCTCGATCTGCGTGGTTGCGCACAGCACGAGGCCTGCCGTAAGTTCTGCTCACGCCGCTCCGGTATTTTCCACGGTCGGTGTGCTGCGGGAAGAAGATGTTGTTGCTGTCGCCCGGTTCGACTTCTCTGATGCCGGCATTCGCGGTCCTCCTGTCCTGCAGGGAATCCCCAAAAGCTAATTAGTTCTGCGCTGGCTCGAGGTGTTTTCTCTCGATGCCGCGGGCTTATTCCCTATCCGATCACTTCATACTTCAGGAGGAATTGATGATTTGGCCTTATCTCCGTCGCATTTACAGAAATCTTGCCGGATTCGCAGCTCTGATGGTTCTCGTGTCGATTTCGGTCGCGAGAGCTCAGTCCGTTGGGAACTCAGGATCGGTGGATGGGACCGTAACGGACACATCTGGCGCCGTCATTCCGAATGCGAAGGTTGAGATTCGGAATCCGGTGAGCGGCTATGACCGGTCGGCCACAACCGACAAGACCGGACGATTCCAATTCACAAATGTTCCGTTTAACCCGTATCACCTGACCATTACGGCGGAGGGTTTCTCGCCATTTGTGCAGGATGTAGAGCCGCGGTCGACTGTGCCGGTGACTGTTCAGGCCAGAATGAATATTGCAACCTCGAATACTTCAGTGACGGTTGAGGCTAATGGCGGGGATCTGGTCGAAAACGATTCCACGTTTCATACTGACGTGGATAAAAATCTGTTCGACAAGTTGCCGCTGGAAAGCCAGTCGTCTTCGGTGAGTTCGCTGGTGACTCTGTCGACGCCGGGAATCGCGGCGGATTCGAACGGACTGTTCCATGGGCTGGGGGATCATGCGGAAAACTCGTTCTCGGTGGATGGTCAACCGATCACGGACCAGCAGAGCAAGGTCTTCTCCAATCAGATTCCGATGGATGCGATCCAGTCGATGGAAGTGATCTCGGGCGCGCCACCGGCAGAATATGGTGACAAGACGAGCGTGGTCATCAATGTCACCACCCAGTCGGGACTTGGCGTGACGACCCCGCACGGGAGCGTGACGGCCTCGTATGGATCGTTTGGGACTTCGAATGTGGATTTCAATTTGGGTTATGGCGGAAAGAACTGGGGAAACTTCATTTCGGCAAGCGGGTTGAATACGGGAAGATTTCTCGATCCGCCGGAGTTTGCGGTGTTCCATGACAAAGGCAACGAGGAAAACCTGTTTGATCGCGTGGACTACCAGATCACGCCGGGAGATTCGGTGCATTTGAACCTGGAATATACGCGGTCATGGTTTCAGACGCCGAATTCGTACGATTCGCAGAACGCGACACCGTGGAATGGCGTGGTTGTGAATAACGGAGGCCTGGATCCGGACGGGAATCTGGTCGGGCCGACGGATCAGCGGGCACAGATCCAGACGTTCAATATTGCGCCTTCATGGACGCGGCTGATCAGCGCGCATTCGGTGTATACGCTGGGAGCATTCGTGCGGCACGATCACTTTAATTACTATCCGAGCGGAAATCCGTTTGCCGATCTGGGCCCGGTCGATCTGCAACGCGAGAGCGTAGGGCAGGACCGCACGTTGACCAACGCCGGAGTGCATTCGGACTGGTCGTATGTAAAAGGCATCCACAATGTGAAGATCGGCGCGGTGTATGAGCAGACATTCTTGAATGAGAATGATCGTCTAGGCATTGTTGATCCGACATTTCTTCCGTCGCTCGTGGACTCGAACGGAGTCCCTTGCTACGACCCGGCGACGCATACAGCGATTGCCGCGCCTTGCACCACGCTGTTTCCGTACGATTTGACCCAGCCCGGCGGCGGAAGCGACTACGTCTTCAACGGGCACACTGACGTCAAGGAGCTTGCGCTATATGCCGAGGACAACATCACCAAAGGCGATTGGGTGTTCAACCTTGGTGTCCGGGGCGACTTCTATAACGGGCTGACGGAACATAAAGAGGCCGAGCCGCGGCTGGGTGTTTCCTACAACATCAAGAAGACGAATACGGTGCTGCGCGTTTCGTATGCCCGTACGCTGGAAACGCCCTTTAACGAGAATCTGATCCTGGCGAGCGTTGGATGCAACAACGCCGTGTTGAACCCTTTGCTCGGATGCTTCGAGTCGGGGCAACCGACTCCTCTGAGTCCAGGCTGGCGCAATGAATTTCATGCCGGACTGGAACAGGCGTTCGGAAAATATCTGGTCTTTTCGGGCGAGTACATATGGAAGTACACGCATAATGCGTTCGACTTCAGCGTGCTTGGAAATACTCCCATTACATTCCCGATCGAGTGGGACCGGTCAAAGATTCCGGGATTCGCCGGACGCGTGAGCATGCCCAACTGGCACGGGTTTTCGGCGCTGGCAGTCTTCTCGAGCGTTGCGGCGCGATTCTTCACGCCGCAGCTGGGAGGGGCGGGGGCAGTGCCGTCCGCAGTCTTCTCGTCGGGATCGGTTCCGTTCCGGATCGATCACGATGAGCGATTCAATATGACGACGCATTTCCAGTATCAAATCGGAAAGCAGGGTCCGTGGCTGGGCTTCAATTGGCGATACGACAGCGGATTGGTGGCTGGGAGCCTCCCCTGTGCGGGAGGCAATTGCGCGAATGGTCCGCTGGGAAGCGACAGCGTCGTCGACACGTCGATCATCAGCCCCGATCAACAATTCGAGGCCGGCTTGTATTGCGGGTCGGTACGCGCGACGCCGACCACGCCGCTCAGTTCGGGCCTGGGAACGAACCTGTGTCCGGCGTCCCAGTACGGCTCGACGTTGACGCAAGTGCCGGCGCCGGGAACCGAGAACGACGATACGAATCCTCCGAGGGTTGCGCCGCGCAGTTTGTTTGATATTGCAGTCGGCCACGACAATCTGTTCCATGGAGACAAGTACAAGGTCAGCTTGCAACTGACAGCGATCAACGTCACGAACAAGTACGCGCTCTACAACTTTCTTTCGACGTTCAGCGGAACGCACTATGTGACTCCGCGGGCGTTGACAGCGGAGATTGGATTTCATTTCTAGTCCTGTTTTTTCTCATCACGGAGACACGGAGGAGATCTCAAACGAAGAGGAAGGCCTCAGGCAACTTCCCTGGGTCTCTCCCGTGTCTCTGTCACACAGCGGTGGGAAATCGGCGCCAAGAGGAACATTTGCGTGGGGAGCGTGACGATTCGCAGGCGTTCGACGCTTTTAGTGGCGCTTACCAAAGGTTTGTGTAAATGAATGTAAAAGAGACTTCCGGGCCAAAGACATATGCAACGAGGTTGGTAGAATTACGGGAGCACTCACTCAAGCCACATGCATTTTTGCAGTAGTCGGGAGAATTTCGTGTCGATCAGGTTCTGTCCAAAACTCGCGGCACATTGTATCCTCGCATGCCTGTTATCAGCGTTCGCGTTGGGGCAGCAGCAGAGCGCGGCACCACCTGCTTCTAATTCCGGTGAACAAAGCTCACAACCGGCCGGGGAGGCGAGCAAGCAAACGTCTCCGGCGCAACAACCAACTCCGGGAAAAGAAAACGAAAGCAAAAATGACAAGGACAAAGGCAAGGTCGCGGGCACGTCGAACGACAGGCTTTTCTACACATTGCCAGACTTCTTGAGCGTACAAAATGCGGGGAAGCTGCCGCCGATGAGTGCGAAGGATAAGTTCAAAGTTGTCGCGCTCGGGACGTTTGACTACGTCGAGTACCCGTGGTGGGGAGTTCTTGCGGCGATCAGCCAGGCACAGAACAGCGAGCCCGCATTCGGCCAGGGATGGGCGGCCTATGGAAAGCGCTACGGCTCGACCATGGGCGACAGCATGGTTGAAAACTTCATGGTGGGCGCGGTGTTTCCCTCGGCGCTCCATCAGGATCCCCGTTTTTACCAGTCGTCGAACGGAGGGTTCCTGAAACGGTCGGGCTATGCAGTGAGCCGGATTTTTGTCACGCGGGGCGACTCTGGCCACGCGCAGTTTAACTATTCCGAAATCTTTGGCAGCGCCACGGCCGCGGTCATATCCACGTATACCTACCATCCAAAAAGTACGTTCGTCAGTACTCCCTCCAATCCACACTTGTTTGTACCGTCCGACCGGACCATCAAGAACACAGCGAGTGTCTGGGAGACTCAGGTAGGCCTCGATACCATCACGATCATCGTGAAAGAATTCTGGCCAGACATCAAACGAAAGATGGGGCACAAGAAACCCGCTTGAGCAAAGTAGTTTCCTATTCTTTGACGTTCATAGCAACAAAACCTGGGGTGGGTACGGAATGCGCAGGGACATCACGCGATTATTTTTGATTGCCGCGCTCGCTTCTCTGCCAGGATCGTTTGCGGTGGCACAACAGACTGAGTTGCCGTCAGCCCCAGGATTTGGGGAAAAACCTGTCGAATTTGAGCAGACGGCACAGCAACCGTCCACGCAACAGCAGTTCGCGCAACAAACGCCGAACCAGCAACAGCCGCCCGCGCCACAAGAGGAAAAAAAGGTCGAGCGGGAGCAAACGACTCCGCCGAAAATCAATGCCGAAGGACAGCCGGTAGCGGCGGTGAAACAACAGCCGAAGCGGATTCTTGGCATCATGCCAAATTACCGGGCCGTTAGCGCGGGCGCGCTGCCTCCGCCGCCCACACCGAAACAAGCCTTTATCGTTGCCACCCAGAATAGCTTTGATTACTCAGCATTCATTTTTGTCGGTATCACATCCCTACTGGCCGATGCCACGCGGGCGCATCCCGCGATTGGTCAAAATGGTCTGCCAGGTTATGCCGGGTACTATTGGCGCGGATTCCTCGATAAAACCACCGGCAATTATATGGTCGTCTTCGCGCTGCCCTCCGTGCTTCACGAAGATGAACGATATTATGCCCGGGGCGAGGGCAACGGCGGCATTTTAAAGCGGGGAGTCTATGCCGCAACACGAATCCTGATCACGCCGGACTATCACGGAAAAAATACGTTCAACGCTTCAGAAGTGTTTGGTAGGGCCATCGCGCAGGGAATCTCGACAACGTATTACCCGAAAGCTGACCGAACCGCAGGAGCACTTGCCGTTAAATATGGCTGGGCCATGGGCCGCGACGCGCTGACGAACGTTTTCCGCGAGTTCTGGCCCGATATCGCCGTGCACGTTTTGCACCGGCGTCATCCATGAGCAACGATCTACGCGCAAGCACCATGATCTTTTTGTGCGTGAGATGGAAGACCGTTGGTCTCCTGGCATGCCCCTGATTTTTTAGGTAGGGACCTTACTGGGCGGCGGCGGGTTCGAGAGGCTTGGGCAGGTCATGCGCGTGCGCCTTGGGAGTCAACTTCCGAATCAGGAATTCCTGCAGGATGTTGGTTAGCGCCGTCGTGCCAATGCCGATCCCTGCGTTTTCGAACGTCAGTTCGAAACCTTCGCGATCGTTCTTGGGATAGTAGAGATTGGAGATTCCTCCAGCGGCCAGGCTTCCGAGAATACCGGAATAGTTCACCTGCCAGCGTCCATTGTCACCCTTGCAGACGAATGCGTTGGCAATGGCGTATGCGGTCCGCGACGGCACACTGCCTGTGCCTTTGTAGAAATATCGCGGGTCTTGCTTGAGAAGAGATGGGAGGATGGCGCTTCCGATGAATGTACTCGTCAGCGTGTCGGCATAGACGGCGCCGAATCGTTTCCCGTAGCCGGCCGCCCCCTGGCCGTATTCTTTGAAATGATCCTGAGCCTGTTGGACTCCGGCAGTGCCTGCCACGACTGCGAAGGTAAAGGGATCGATCACCGTCTTCCATGCCAAGGTGAATTTCTGTTTCGGGCTGAGCGGTACGGCCTTCGGGTCATAGGAGACGTAAAAGTTTGGAATGGCGGCCAGCACGCGCTGCTGCTCTTCGACTTTCATCTGCTCGGCTGCGATCTCCGTCCTGGGAATTCCGACCACCACCTCCGTGACGTTCTCAGCCACAGCCAGCATGATCTGCGGGACGGTGGCGATCTCTCCCGGACGCAGGGTCCCCGAAGATGATTGGGGCGCGAAGCCTGTCGAAACGACCGTCAGTTGGAACGGGCCCGGAGAGACGTTGGCGAAAGAGAATTGTCCGTCGGGCCCAGAAACGACCTCCTGCCGTTGAGACATATCCTGTCGGGTGAGGGTCACGCGGGCTCCAGCCACGAGCGCCCCGCTTTGGTCGACGACAATTCCGTTGATGGTGCCCGTGGCCGGGCCAGAAGGCGACTCGGTGCCTGGGTTCGGGGTTTGTTGGGCGGGACTGGATACGGGCGGAAGCTGAGGATTCTGGCCGAAGGCGGACGTCCAAGCCAGAAGACATAAGGCGAGGCATACGCATCCCGACCTAAGTTGGAGGCCCATGAGTAAAGCTAACTTATCCTTTTTCGTACTTCTGACCTAATGACTAAAGATGGTCGCGCGATTGTTCTTCCTTGCGTCAGGCGCGGGATGCGAAGGTCATACCGGTTCTAAACCCGTTGGGCACAAACTTCTCTCGCCTTTCAATTTCAGCTGTAGGAGGTTGGATGCGAGATGGCGGCTGAGGGTCACCCGCCAGCCGCGGAGGATCTGAGCGGTTCTATCCTGTGTTTAGGTGTCGAAAACGTGCCATTTCAAGAAAACTCGTTGAGCAAAGATCCCGCATTTGGCTTAGATCGAAGTTCCGCGTTGAGATCTCTTCTGTGATTCGGATCACAGCATGCTCGCCGCTGTCTCCCTAGTCTTGTCGATGAGTTTCTCGGGAGATTTGCATGAAATGGATGTTGGTTTTGCTGGCGACGGTTTCGCTGGCGGGAGTAGTCTACGCTGGCGGGTCTGCTCCCGGGGTGGAAGAGATCACGGTGGCCTATCCCTCGGACGGTTCGCTGTTCCCGCCCGACATCATCGCGCCCCTGTTTCAATGGCGAGACACTGCCTCAGGCGCAACGACCTGGAAGATCGAAGTAACCTTCTCCGACCGCTCGCATGCGATCCAACTGTGGTCGACGGGCGAGTTCCTGCAGCTGGGCGAACTCGATACAAGTTTGAGCGGCTACGTTCCGCCGACGCTGACACCCGAGCAGGCGATCTCTCATACCTGGAGGCCGGACCCGAAGACTTGGGACAACATCAAGAAGCATTCCGTCAGCGGTCCGGCCACAGTGGTCATCACTGGGTTTCGGAGCGAAGGATCCCACGATGCCGTATCTCGAGGACAAGTCCGAATCCAGACATCAGTGGATCCCGTCGGAGCGCCGATTTTTTACCGCGACGTTCCACTGATTCCGACGCCGCCGGAAGAAGGCGAACGGGGTGTGATCAAGCCACTGCCGGATTCCGTTCTTCCCAAGATCAAGTGGCGGCTGCGCTACATTTCGAATACGGAGAACAAGGTCATCATGGAAGGCTTGCCGACCTGCGCGAATTGCCACTCGATTGCGCGCGACGGCAAGACCCTCGGCATTGACGTTGACGGTCCGCAGAACGACAAGGGTCTGTATGGATTGATTCCACTTCATAAAGTCAGTTCGATCAGCAACCAGTACATCGTCCATTGGAGTGCGTTCAGCGACCCGGACAAAACGGCGCAGAAGCGTTTCGGATTCATGTCGCAGGTTTCGCCCGATGGCAAGTACGTGATCACGTCGATCGATGTACCGGGCGCACACGGAGTGCGCGTGGTCGACCGGCTTTATAACGGATTCTTCTCAAACTACGGATTCGGGCAGGTGTTCTATCCCACGCGGGGCGTGCTGGCCTGGTACAGCAAGGAGACTCAAGAGTTTAAGGTGCTGCCGGGGGCCGACGATCCGAATTATGTGCAGACGAGCGCATTCTGGAGTCCGGACGGAAAGTATCTGATTTATTCGCGCGGCCCGGCCAAAGATCCCTATCCGAATGGACGTCACAAGGCCGAGTATGCCAACGATCCGAACGAAACGCAGATGCAGTATGACCTGTACCGGATTCCGTTCAATGACGGGAAGGGTGGGAAGGCCGAGCCGGTTATCGGCGCGTCGGGAAACGGGATGAGCAATAACTTCCCGAAAGTTTCGCCGGACGGTAAGTGGATCGTCTTCGTGCGCAACAAGAACGGGCTGCTGATGCGCCCGGACAGCAATCTTTATATCGTGCCTTTTGAAGGGGGGAAGGAGCGCAGGCTGAACTGCAATCTGGCGGTGATGAATTCGTGGCACAGCTTTTCGCCGAACGGACGCTGGCTCGTATTCTCTTCGAAGACGCCGTCGCTATACACGCAGATGTACCTGACGCACATCGATGAGAACGGGAACGACAGCCCGGCGGTTTTGATCGAACACGCCACGGAATCGAACCGAGCCGTCAACATTCCGGAGTTCATCAACATCGCGCCGGGAGGACTGGAGAAGATCGAGGCTCCGGCGACGGATTTCTACCGGCTGTTTGACGTTGCGGTGCAACTGGCTGACAAGAAAAAGTTCGATGAAGCTATTTCGGCATGGAAGAACGCGCTCGAACTCGCGCCCGATGATCCGCGCGGCCACAACAATCTGGGAATTGCGTTGTTCGAGGTCGGAAAGTTCGATGATGCGATCGCCGAATACCGCAAGTCGATCAAGTTGAATCCGAACAGCTCGCAGACTCATAACAACCTGGGCAGCGCGCTGGCCGAAAAGGGAGCGATCGACGAGGCCCTGCCGGAATTCCAGCGGGCGGTGCAACTGAATCCGGACAACGCCGCCGCGCACGTGAATCTCGGCGATGCTTTGGCGGTCGGGAGCGGACATTTGGATGAAGCTATCGACGAGCTCACGAAAGGTGTAGAGATGGCTCCTGGAGCGGCGAATGGCCAGAACGGGCTCGGTGTTGCGCTAGCCCGAGCGGGACGGCTCGAGGATGCCGCCATCCACATGGAGAAGGCGGTCACGTTGATGCCGCAGTCGGCGGACTATCACTATAACTATGGACGGGTTCTAGCGGCGAAGGGGTCAATTCCTGAGGCGTCGGCGCAGTTCGAGCAGGCGGCAAAGCTTTCCAATATGCAAGAGCCGGCGATCCTTGAGATGCTTGCCGCTACTTATTCTGACACAGGCCGATACACGGAGGCGGTTCAGGTCGCGCGGCAGGCGCTGGAACTGGCGAGTCAAAGGCATAACGAGGCACTCGCCGCGCGATTGAAGGCGAGTCTCACGCGGTATGAGGGGTTGGCGCAAAACGGTCAGGGGCGCGCGCCTACACCGTAGGAAGGGATCGCACCGCATTTGTCACCACGGAGTCCCGGAGACTGCAAAAGGAAAAGGTCGCCAAGAGCGGGATCCAGCTCCGTGTCTCTGCGACTCTGTGGTGAGAAATTAGGGCCCGAATTCACCCGGTCGAAACTGCTTAGATTACCCAACTCAATCCGCGAAACCAGTCAAATTACATCGTGCGTCGGGGCTCTGGGGCGCGATCAGTAACCATTTCTGGGTGAAGGCGGCGGAAGGTTTCGGCGACGTGGCAATCCCAGCAAACCGGCTGGTGGGTTGAGAAGACTTCGGGAAGTTTTTCCGGAGGCATGTCCTTCCATTCCGCCGTGCGGAAGTCGGGCCCTAAGAGGGCTGGCGCATGGTCGATATGCTGGAGAGGTTTGATCGGCTTGTGGCAGAATGCGCAGTTCTTTCCTTCGTACCACTTCGAGACAATATTCCAGACAAGGCAATTCTGAGAATCGGCCTCAATCTGCTGCAGGCAATCCTGACCGCATCCCTGCCGTTCGGGCCAGCGTGAACATTGGTTCAGATGGATCGTCGGCTCGTTAAAGAACACGCCGAGGGCCGCTTCGCCTGCGGCCACGTTGACGGCCTCCGGCGCCTTCGTCTCCGGGCAGGTGACCAGCCGTTTGCCGCGAAACTTGAAAAACGCGCGGACGCCGGGAACGGCTCGAAGCAGGAAGAGCGCCACTGCCAACACCAGAACGCCAATGACGATGGAAAGGATGGAGACTGTCATAGAACACCCCCAATGCGTCGGGCGAGGCTGGCTGGTCCGACTGACAGTTCCAGTCTGGGAGGAGTTCGGTGAAAAGGCGGTGTTTTATCTCACGCGCGGGTGTGATTCGAGTCACAAACGGCCAGGATTTCGGCTCTCGGCGTGGTGGCATGGACAGCGCGGCCACAGGAAGGGGGTCCGCGCTTTATAAGCCAGATACGGGGGTCCGAAGCGAATTTCCAGCTCGCGTTGCTGAAGTGAGCATCTCGAGCCAAGATCCAGCAAGCGATCGTCAGAATCAATCCGAAAAACTTGACTAACGTGAATTTTAAGATCGGGCACTCTCAGGGGCTAAAGACCGACGTTTCTTTAGGCCTTTCGCGGCACGGCTTGAAGCCGTGCGATACTCGAAGCCACTCAATGAGAAAACCCCGACGCTGAGCAGCTTTAATGCGTCACGTGATTCGCGCGCAGCTGCATTTTGACGGCAACCGAGAGGCGGCGAATGCCTTCGCGAATCTGTTCGGGTTGCGAGTGCGAAAAGTTGAGGCGCATGTGCCGTCCGCCCTCGTGGCCGTTATTGGCGTAGAAGCTGTCGCCGGGCACGAAGGCGACCTCTTCCGCCAGTGCCGCATGGAACAGCGCTTGTGAGTCGGTGCCCTCGGGCATGGTGACCCAGAGAAAGAGGCCTCCCTTGGGATGGGTCCACGTGACCTCGTGCGGAAAGTATGTCTGCAGAGCCTGCAGCATAGTATCGCGGCGCTCGCGATAAACCTGTCGAATCAGTTTGACGTGCTGATCGAGGAAGCCGTCGCGCGCGACTTCGTAGGCGACGTACTGATTGAAGGTGGAGGTGTGCAGATCGGCTGCTTGTTTCAGTTGGACCAGCTTGCTGATGACATCCTCCGGAGCAACGATCCAGGCCAGACGGATTCCCGGCGCAAGCGTCTTCGAGAAAGTACTCAGATAGATCACGTTGCCGAGGGTGAATCCGTTGTCGCGGCGAAGATTCTCGCGATCGAGCACGACGAGTGGCGCGATGTGTTCGCCTTCATACCGAAGCTTGCCATAGGGATCGTCCTCTACGATCGGGATGCCGTATTTGTCGGCCAGGAGAATCAGCTGGTGGCGGCGTCCTTCGGAGAGCGTGACTCCTGCCGGATTCTGGAAATTGGGCAGCACATACATGAACTTTACGCCGGAGCGAATCGAAGGTTCGAGTTGTTCGGTGATCAGTCCATCCTCGTCGACCGGCACGGAGACATACTGGGCGCCGTAAACGTTGAACGCCTGCAGTGCTCCGAGGTAAGTCGGAGCCTCGACCAGGACTCGGTCTCCGCGATTGATGAGAAGTTTGCCGATGAGATCGAGGGCCTGCTGCGAGCCGGAGGTGATCAAAACATTGTCGGCGGTTGCGACAATGCCGTAGCGCGCGAGGTTGCGGGCGATCATCTCACGCAACGGCTGATAGCCTTCGGTCGTGCCGTATTGCAAGGCTTGGGAGCCATGCTCGCTGAGGACTTTGTGACATGCCTCCTCGAAGCGCTGCACCGGAAACACGTCAGGAGCCGGAAGTCCGCCGCCGAAGGAGATGATTTCGGGCTTTTGGGTAACCTTCAGCAACTCGCGGATCGCAGAGCTTTTAATTCCCAGAGTCCGATTGGCGTAGCGTGATTTCCAGAGTGTCGACATGAATAGCTCCAGAGTTTCAAGGTTTCAATGTTTCAAAGTGTCGGAGTTTCAGGATTGCCAGGTCGAACCTGAAACCTTGAAACTTCGAACCTTTCTTTTCCTAGTCCTCGCCGATCAATTCTGGTTCGACCGATACGTGCACGTGGGGATGCGAGTAGGTGTCGTTCTCCTGCGCATCGACGACGGCGATGGCCGCCACATGCACCACTTCTTCGACCGTTGCAGTTCGCTGCAGAACGTGAACTGGCCGGCTCATTCCCATCAGGATCGGGCCGATCAATTCTCCGCCGCTGACTTTCGCGGCAAATTTGCATGCGATATTTGCGGACGCGAGATCGGGGAAGATGAGCACGTTCGCCCCGCCCTTCAGCGCGCTGAACGGATACAGTTCCTCGATGATCTCCGGAGATAGCGCCTCGTCGGCCATGATCTCGCCATCGACAATCAGAGTCGGATCGGCATACTTGATCAGCTCGACGGCTTTACGGACTTTCGTGCAGATTGGGTGGTCGACGCCGCCGAAGCTAGAGAACGAGAGCATGGCCACGCGCGGAGTGATGTCGAAGCGGCGGGCCATGTGTGCGGTGCACAGGGCAATTTCGACGAGGTCCTCGGCAGTGGGCTCGATGTTTACGCTGGTGTCGGCCAGGAAGAACACTTCTCCCTTGCGCGTGATGACGGCGTAACAACCCGAAACGCGATGCAGCCCCTCTCGGATGCGGACAATCTGCAGTGCCGGGCGAATGGTGTCGGGATAGTGCTGGGTCAGTCCGGAGACGAGGGCGTCAGCATCGCCCATGTGGACCATCATCGAGCCGAAGACATTGCGGTTGTTGAGCAAAGTGCCCGCCTCGTGCAGCGTCACACCACGCCGCTGCCGCAACCGGAACAATTCCTGGGCATAGAGTTCGCGGTGTTCTGATATCCAGGGATCGACGATCTGCATGCCTTCAAGATCCACTCCGAACTCACGGGCACGCGCCTGAATTTTGTTGGCTTCGCCCAGCAGAATCGGGTGCGCGATTTTTTCTTCGACCAGCGTGTGGCAGGCGCGCAGGATCTTCTCGTTATCGCCCTCGGGAAATACGACCTGCTTGGGATTGGCTTGCGCCTTGTGAATCATGGTGCGCGCGACTTCGTATGCTTTGCCAAGCCGCCGTTCGAGTTGAGCGCGGTAGGTCGTAAGATCGATCGGCTGCTGCGCGACTCCGGACTTCATCGCGGCTTCCGCTACAGCGGATGCCTCCCACATTAGGACTCGCGGATCGAACGGCTTCGGGATGAGATATTCGCGCCCGAACTGCAAGCGTGGCACTCCATACGCGCGACATACGGAGTCGGGAACATCTTCTTTCGCGAGATCGGCAAGCGCGTGCGTTGCCGCCAGTTTCATTTCTTCATTGATCGCAGTTGCTCGGACATCGAGCGCCCCGCGGAAAATAAAGGGAAATCCGAGAACATTGTTTACCTGGTTGGGGTAGTCTGAACGACCGGTGGCGATGATTACATCACTGCGGCAAGATTTCGCTTCTTCGTAGGTAATCTCTGGATCGGGATTCGCCATCGCAAATACGATGGGATCTTTCGCCATGGTGCAGACCATCTGGCCGTTGATCGCACCTTTTACGGAGAGCCCGGCAAAAACATCGGCGCCAACCATTGCCTGGGCGAGCGTGCGCAGGTCGGTTTCCTGGGCGAAGCGCTCTTTGTATTTGTTCATTCCGTCCTTGCGGCCTTTGTAAACGACTCCTTTGGTGTCGCAGAGGATGATGTTCTCGCGTTTGACGCCGAGCCGGACGTAGTGCTCGGCGCAGGCAATACCGGCGGCTCCGGCTCCGTTGAAGACGACGCGTACCTTGCTGATATCTTTGCCGACGACTTCGAGCGCATTCAGCAACGCGGCTCCGGAGATGATGGCGGTCCCATGCTGGTCGTCGTGAAAGACGGGAATCTTCATGGTCTTGCGCAAGGCTTCTTCAATGTGGAAACAGTCGGGCGCCTTGATGTCTTCGAGATTGATTCCGCCGAATGTGGGCTCGAGCAATTGGCAGAGCTTGATGATCTCTTCCGGGTCATGACTGTTCACTTCAATGTCGAACACATCGACGTCAGCAAAACGCTTGAACAGGACTGCCTTGCCTTCCATGACCGGCTTCCCGGCGAGTGCCCCGATGTCGCCGAGACCGAGCACGGCGGTTCCGTTGCTGAGAACGGCGACCAGATTGCCGCGGCCCGTGTACTTGAATGCGTCCTGCGGATTCTTCTGAATTTCCAGACAGGGCTCGGCAACGCCCGGTGTGTAGGCGAGACTCAGATCGCGCTGCGTGCGGCACGGCTTGGTGGGAGTAACTTCAATCTTTCCGGGGCGAGCCCCCTGGTGATACTCGAGAGCTTGCTGCTTGCTAACCAACATAAGTTCCTCCGTATTTTTTGGCGCCGCCGCTCCACGACAGGGCGATTGCGCTCGAACCTAAACTCGTACCGTCAGCACCGGACACGAGGCCCGGCTGACCACCTCCGACGCGACCGGCCACGGCAAATGTGAGGCCAGGACGGCAGCGCGTGATTTGTGAACGCTCATCACGACTAAATCGGGATGGATTTCGTGTGCTTCCGTCAAGATCGCTTCCACCGGATGCTCCCAGCGAATCGCCAGCCGCGGCGTGCACCAATCCTTCGTCTGCGCCGGGATCAGGCTTTCGATTCCGAGGCGCGCCTGCATTTCGACGGCGGAACGGTGCTGCCACGGAACCATGGGAATTGCCTGCAGCAGGATCAACTCAGACTGGTTCTCCTCGGCCAAAGAGAGGGCAAAGTTCAAAACTGGGCTAGGATCTTCGGCCGCGTCGACCGGGCATAGAATCGTTCGCAACCTCCAGTCGGTGCCTTGCGTCGATTTTGGCCCGACCGTCAGGACCGGGCAGGTGGCGGAGCGATAGATCTTCTCCGCGGCGGAACCCATTACGATTTTGCTGATGCCGCGGTATCCATGCGTGCCGAGGACGACAAGATCGACCTCCTGCTCATGGATGATCGCTGGGATCACTTCGCCAACGTCTCCGCGATCGAGCAGCGTCTTGTGCGGGATATCGTGCAGCGAGCGATCGTGGGAGAGATCGTCCAGATTATGACGGGCATCGCGCCAGGCGCGGTCTTCCACTCCAAGAAAGCGATCGGTCACGACGGTCTGGCGAGGTTCCGGTGGAATCGAATGAGCGATCAGAATGGTCGATCCATAAATCTCTGCCAGACGCTCCGCGTAGGGCAAAGCCGCAGAGGACGCTGGGGAGAAATCGGTTGGGAAAAGAATGTTTTTCAGCGAGAGGCGCGGAACCTGCGCAAGGATGGGCATGGCATACCTCCTCGCAGCGCGACGTGGCGCCGCTATAGAGAATCCACACTGTTGGATATATGCGTCCCCTCGCCGTGGAGCAGTGATTGCCATCACCTTCCGCGGTGAGCCTAGGGTCGTTGCCGATGCCCCCCGTGGATGGACTCGGAAGATTATTCCTTCGGACTGCGCCGCCACATGGGCACGCATGGGTTCCATTTATGAACATCTTTCTCGAAGTCCCGGGCCGCCTGAGTCGCTCCCACTGTGCTCAGTTCTTCCACCGGCGACTTCAGCAGTTCGGCAACGTACTTCTCCACCTGTTCGCGAATGCGAGGCTCCTTCAGAGCAGCGAGCAGGTCAGGCTTCTCGATGTGGGTGAATCCGCCGCACAGCGGACATTTGACAACGTCGTCATTCACCATGGTCACCCTCGGTTAGGGGAAATCACGCAGCGAAAGACGTGCTGATCCCAGCCGCGGCTTTCCGCGCTGAGTCCATTAGAGGATGGAGCGGAGACGCGAACAGTGACAAAGGTCGCGAGAGATTGTGATTGGGATCACAGTGCTAGTCCGCGGATCCGGGCGGCGTTGTGCGACCTTCGTTACGTTCACATCAGAGGATGAGGATGAGGTTTCAGGAATTGCGATGACGCGACGCTGTGTCGTGATCGGACCCAGATCGTCCAAAAGTAATCGTGGAAACGTTTACGACGATTCCTCTTCCCTGTTAAGATCATGGGTTTACCACTCAACTGCAAATGAGATCTGTACAGGCCCTCATAAATCCACGGAGGAAACATGGCAATTAAAGTTGGCATTAATGGCTTCGGACGAATCGGCCGCAACGTATTGCGCGCTTCGCTGAAAGACCCGAACCTGGAATTCGTCGCGGTCAACGATCTGACGGATCCGAAAACTCTGGCTCATCTTCTGAAATACGACTCGGTTCTGGGCAACTTGCCGAACCAGGTCTCGGCAGGCGCCGATAGCATCACGGTCGATGGAAAAACGATCAAGGTTTTTAAAGAGAAAGATCCGGCGGCGCTGCCTTGGGAATCGGTCGGCGCACAGGTCGTGATCGAGTCCACGGGCAAGTTCACCGATGCCAATGAAGCCAAGAAGCATCTGCGCGGATCGGTGAAAAAAGTCATCATTTCGGCCCCGGCGAAGAACGAAGACGTGACCGTTGTTCTGGGTGTCAATCATGAGAAGTATGACGCTTCGAAGCACAACGTGATGTCGAACGCGTCGTGCACAACGAACTGCCTCGCGCCGGTCGCGAAAGTCATCAACGACGAGTTCAAGATCGTCAGCGGCACCATGACGACCATTCACTCGTACACGAACGATCAGGTGATCCTCGACTTCCCGCACAAGGACCTGCGGCGAGCCCGCGCCGCGGCGCTGAACATGATTCCGACCAGCACTGGCGCGGCCAAAGCGCTGAAACTGGTGATTCCGGAACTCGCAGGCAAGATCGACGGCTTCTCCATGCGAGTGCCCACGCCCAACGTCTCGGTCGTTGACATGGTCGTCTGGGTCGAGAAGAAAACGACGAAGGAAGAAGTTAACGCGGCGTTGAAGAAGGCGTCTGAATCCGGGCCATTGAAGGGATATCTCGGCTACGAAGAGCACGAACTGGTGTCGTCTGACTTCAAGGGCGACTCGCGCTCTTCAATTGTGGACGCCCCCTCGACGATGGTGGTCGGCGGCAACTGCGTGAAGGTGATCTCCTGGTACGACAATGAGTGGGGATACTCCTGCCGCGTGCGCGACCTGATCAACTATATCGCGGGCAAAGGGCTGTAAGATAGCGGACCCACCCTAGCCGCAAAAAAACGCGGCTAGGATGGGGCACCCGCACTACCTTCCAAACAGCTGATAGAGGAC
>DATJOA010000103.1:0-12071 GCA_035507635.1 Candidatus Acidiferrales bacterium | reverse complement strand
CGATTGTCAGCGACCTGATCGTCGATGCCGGCGGCCGGGCCAAGGGCGTTCACTACATCGATCGAGTTTCGCGGGAACATCGCGAAGTTTATGCGCAGGTGGTGGTCGTCGCCGCGGGCGCGCTGGAGTCGACGCGTATCTTGCTGAATTCGAAGTCCGCCGCTCACCCGCAGGGCATAGGTAATTCCAACGGCGTGGTCGGACATTACCTGATGGATCACTTCACGATCGAAGACGGCGGCGGGTTGATGCCGGACCTGCACTCGTCGAAGCGGGAACCGGTGGGGCGGCCGTGCGGATTTCTGATTCCGAAGTACGTGAATACGGCGACCAGCGCGGCGAAGGACCGCAATTCAAAATTCGTACGCGGGTATCGGTTCGACGGCGACGGCAGCCAGGAGCTCTATGGGCATGCCTTTCTATTGCCGGAGTTCGGCGATGCGTGGCGCAAACGCGTGCGGGAGGAAATACCATACAGTTTCGCGATCGAGGCGCAGGGAGAATGCTTGCCTCGGTTTGACAATTTTGTTTCGCTCGATCCGTCGAAGAAGGATGCGTGGGGAATTCCGGCGCTGCATATCAGTGCAAGCTATGGGGAAAACGACCGCGCTATGGCCGCGGCCATGCGCGATGATCTCAACGCGATTCTTGACGCGATGAATCTCGCCGAAGCGACGCCACCGAAGAAGGAGCTGAGCATCTTTGGCAAAAACATCCACGAATGCGGGACGGCGCGTATGGGGATGGATCCGCGGAAAAGCGTGGTTGATCGGGACTGCAAGGTGCACGACGCGCCGAACGTGTTCGTTACCGATGGTGCGGTGTTCACGACGCAGGGATGCTACGAGCCGACGCTGACGATCATGGCAATTTCGGCTCGCGCAGGAGAGCATATCGCGCGCGCCTTCCAGGCTGGAGAATTATGAGGATACCTCGTGACTGACGATTCCCACGATCTGACACGGCGACAGTGGTTACTGTGCCTGAGCGAGTTCGTCGCTCTAGCCGGGGTAAGCGGGATTGTGCCGGAGTTCGCGACGCTCGCGGTGGCGCAGCGTGCTGGGAAAATTACGCTTCCTCCAGGTTTGTACGATCCTTCGCAGGATCATCTTGTCCATGCGCTGAGCAGTGCGGGCTTGAAGTGGACTCCGCCGCCGGGAAGCGAGGCAAACTACGTTCAGCCAAGCACCGGGCCGTATCGCCCGCAATTCTTCAAAGCTGAGGACTTTCCGGTTGTCACGCGATTCGTAGAGATTCTTCTTGGCAACGTGGATCCGGCTGCCTTGTCTCTGGCCGTGCAGTGGTTCGACCATTGGCTCTTTTCGGCAGGGGGAGTGCGCACAGCTGCCCGGCAGCTCGATCCCATGCATCGCGCTCTGGCGGTGGCGTATTACGGGGAAGAATCAGTGCGCGAGTTAGAGACGGCTAATCCGCAAGCGACGGCGCGGGCGGGCGTGCACGCTTTGCGGGATCTGTCGCAGCGGTTGTATAGACGCGATTTCCTGCAACTCACATCCGTCGAGCAAGTCGAACTTGTGACGACGGCGAGCAAGGCAGAGTCCGGAACTGCTGTTCACAAGTGGTTCGATCTTGCGCGGGGCGAGGCGATCCGCGGGTATTACACCTCTGCCGACGGATTGAAGGAACTCGATTACAAAGGCAACGCCTACTATGGGGACAGCCCGGGGTGTGAGGGGAAGACAGACTAGAGTCGGGCATTCGTCCATCACGCGCGGAACTCCCACTGCTCCCAGCATCGGGAAGAAGTGGGGTACCCTCTTCATTCTTCTTTCTATTTCATCTTGATCTCTGTTTTGACTACAGAGGTGTAATCACTGTTTCTTTCTTTGGGATCTTGCGCAGGAAATCTTCGCCTGTGGCTATGTGCTGATTCACGAGGCGGGATGGCGTGTGTGCCAGCCATTCCGCGAGCGAGATGTCCTGATAGTCGGGAGTAGGGAAGACTTCGAGGAACAGGAGTTCGGTGTCGCCGATGTTCTCGATGTAGTGCGGCTTCGAGCGTTCAATGTAACCGACGTCGCTGGGATGGAAGTCCATGGTGCGAGCCTCTCCACCGGCGGAGAAAACGGTCATGCGGGCGTCGCCCTTTACGTAGTACTGCCATTCGTCCTCGTTAGGATGCCAGTGCAGTTCGCGCATGCCTCCGGGCTTGATGCTGACGATGGCGGCCGCGATGTTGGTAGCCGGAAAATTCTTGCGGTCGATGATCTTGACGCTGCCGCCGGCGGTGACTTTCGTCGCCTTCATCTGGCTTGCAAAAAATGCAAACGAGTTCGGCACGGGAGATGAGCCTTCGGAGACCTCGCTCTTTTCTTCTGAGAGCGGACGGGGTAAGTCGCGCGGAAAAATGAAGAGTTCATGCTTGGGGACGTTGTCGAAGGTGGATGAGGGCACGTTGAAATTTTTCGCCAAGACATCTTTCGGAGTGTGGTGCATCCAGTCGGTGAGCAGGAAGGTTTCGAATTCGTTAAAGTTGCCGTCGTCGAAGACGAGGATGAACTGGCATCCATCGGGCTCGAGTCCCTGGATCGAGTGCGGGATGCCTCCCGGGAAAAGCCAGAGATCGCCTTCGCTGACGTCTTCGACAAATCCACGGCCGTTTTGGTCGACCGCCGTGATGCGGGCTTTACCCGCAGTCATGAAGGCCCATTCGGCGCCGACGTGCCAGTGGAGTTCACGAACGCCGCCGCTGATCAGGCGCATCTCGACGCCAGCGACTTTTTTGGAGATCGGAAGATCGCGGACCGTCACTTGGCGCGTCCAGCCGCCAGCCTCGATGCGCTTATGGGCATAGCTAAAGGGATACTTAAAGGGAGGCTGACCGCCGGCGTCGGTTGTTGGAGGAAAGGCCGAATCCGGTTCGGACTCGTCGAGCGGGCGGTTTCTCGGGCCGGGCTGCGTCTCGTTCTGTCCCTTGTGAGTGTCGCCGCTGAGATCTCGAGTTTGTTGGCCGGAGGCGAGGATGGGCACGCTCGCGGTCACAGCCAAGGCGGTAGAAGCGCGTTCCAGAAAGTTGCGCCGGCTGAGATTTCGGGCGGCTGGTTGAGTCTCGGAGTTGGCGCTATTCTTGGTTTCGTCGGTCATCATGAGTCCTCGGTGACCAGAATATTAGCGCTTCGGCCGAACCCGCTGCATCCTTTACGCTGCATAACGGCCCGTGATATTCTCTAAACGTCACAAAGACAATCGATTAAAGACAGGAGTGCAGGAACTGAGTGTTAGCCAGAGAGCAAAAGAAATCCCTCATTGACCGATACGGCACGCATGCCAGCGATACGGGCAGTCCGGAAGTTCAGATCGCCCTGCTCAGCGAGCGGATTGGCCAGTTGACGGAGCACTTCAAGACGCACCAGAAAGACCACGGCTCGCGCCGCGGGCTTCTCATGCTGGTCAGCAAGCGCCGTAGCCTGCTGAACTATTTGAAGAAATACGATTCCGAGCGTTACAAGACGGTCATCGGCAAGCTCGGCATCCGCAAGTAGCAACTTGGCCTGGGGCCCTTCTTTATTGCATTCGACAAGGGCAGGCATCCTGAAATTTTCAAGACGCGCAGCGTTTCATCTTTCCTCGCGGAACCTTGAAACTTTGGCTCTGAAATTTTCCAGCCATGAGGCCTTGATCCCAGGCGATTTCTGAAAAACCGTCTCCGGTGAGACGGTCAGCATCGAGGAAATCTCCACACGTGCGTTTCTCAAGCGCCAGCGAACCCTACGAAGTCGACGGGAGCGGTGTCTCCGCGCCCGAGGCGGCTCACTTTCAGCTCGAAACACGAAGCTCAGAGCTCGTGGCTCACAGCTCATCCTCTCCGAAGGAAAATCAATGAAACCAGAACCAACGACAGTTACAGTCAGTCTTAGCGGCGGCAAAACCATGTCCTTTGAAACGGGCAAGCTGGCGAAGCAGGCCGGCGGATCCGTTGTCGTCCGGTTGGGCGAGAACGTTGTTCTCGCGACCGCCACCTCCAATGCCGACCCCCGCGAGGGCATCGACTTCTTTCCCCTTACCGTTGACTACCGTGAATACACCTATGCCGGCGGACGCTTTCCTGGAGGATTCATCAAGCGCGAAGGCCGCATGAGCGAGCGCGAAGTGCTCACCAGCCGCCAGATCGACCGGCCGATCCGTCCGATGTTCGCCGAGGGATTCAAGTGCGAGACGCAGGTCATCTCGTTCGTGCTCTCCGCCGATACCAATAACGACCCGGATGTTTGCGCGATCAACGGCGCGTCGGCTGCGTTGCACGTTTCCGACATTCCGTTTCTTGGTCCGGTGGGAGCTGTCCGCGTCGGACTGGTGAACGGACAGTTCATCGTCAATCCGACGTATACCGAGATGCGCGAGAGCCTGCTGAATATCATGGTGGTTGGGACCAGCGAAGGCATCGTGATGATCGAGTCGGGCGCGAAGGAAGTCTCCGAAGAGACCGTCCTCGACGCGATCGAGTTCGGACACACCGAGATCAAGAAGATCTGCGCCGCGATCAACGATCTGCGCGACAAAGCAGGGAAGCCGAAGCGGAAGGTTGAGCCGCCCGCGTTTGACGACGCGTATTACAACCAGCTCAAGGGCAAGGTCGGCGCGGAACTTACCGACGCGCTCGATACCAAGAAGCATCCCAAGCTCGAGAGCTACACGCTGGTCAAGGAAATCAAGAAAAAGCTCCAGGCGGAACTGCCAGAAGACGACGAAGACGCGAAACGCAAGCTCGATCACTATTACGAGACGCTGCGCGAGCGCATCTTCCGCGAGCAGGTGACGAAGCAGCGGCGTCGTCCCGATGGACGCGAGTTCGACCAGATCCGCGAGATCTGGATCGAAGCCGGAGTTCTGCCGCGCACGCACGGCAGCGCGATCTTCACCCGCGGCGAGACCCAGGCGCTGGTTACGACCACGCTCGGCACCAGCGACGACATGCAGAGGCTCGAAGGCTTCGAAGGCGAAGCCAAGAAGCGCTTCCTGCTGCACTACAATTTTCCTCCATTCTCGGTTGGCGAAGTGGCGTTCATGCGCGGCGCTGGGCGCCGCGAGATCGGCCACGGAGCCCTCGCCGAGCGCTCGATTTCAGCTGTGCTTCCGGCGGAGGAGAATTGGCCGTATGCGATGCGAGTCGTCTCGGACATTCTCGAGTCGAACGGATCCTCGTCGATGGCAACCGTCTGCGGAGCATCGCTCTCGCTGATGGATGCAGGCGTTCCGCTCAAAGCCCCGGTCGCCGGAGTCGCGATGGGACTGGTAAAGGAAGACGAGCAGTACGCGATTCTGACCGACATCGCCGGAGCGGAAGATCACTACGGCGACATGGACTTCAAAGTTGCTGGAACGCGCGACGGCATCACCGCGCTGCAGATGGATATCAAAGTCACGGGCATCACGTCGCAGATCATGCGCGAGGCGCTCGATCAGGCCAAGCGCGGACGCATGTTCATCCTCGGCAAGATGGAAGAAATCATTTCTGAGCACCGCGCGAAGATTTCGGACTACGCGCCACGCTTCTACACGGTGCAGATCCCGACCGACAAGATTCGCGACCTGATCGGGCCGGGTGGAAAGATGATCCGCTCGATCGTCGAGCAGACCGGAGTCAAGATCGACGTGGAAGATTCCGGACTGGTGAAGGTCGCGTCGAACGATCAGGCGTCGGCACAGAAGGCGCTGCAGATCATCGGCGATATCACGGCGACGGCGGAAGTAGGGAAGACCTACCTGGGCAAAGTCACGCGGCTCGCGGACTTCGGAGCCTTTGTTGAAATCATTCCCGGTACTGAAGGATTGCTGCACATCAGCGAAGTTGCCGAGCACCGCATTGCCGATGTTCGCGACGAACTGAAGGAAGGCGATCAGGTGCTGGTGAAGGTGCTGGCGGTCGAAGGCAACCGCATCCGGCTGTCGCGCAAGGCGATCCTGAAAGAGCAGCGCGCGAAGATGGCGGCGTCGGGTGGCGGAGGAGAAGCTCCGGCCGCGGCGAGTGCTGAAGCGGAGTCAGCTCCGACGGGCACGCTGGTGATTGAAGGCGGCGGAGATTTCCCGGACGAGCCGGATGAGCCGAACTTCAATCGCGATACCCCGCATGGTGCCGGCGGTCACTCCGGCGGCGGCGATCGTGGACGAGGTGGAGATCGGGGAGGAGATCGCGGACGCGGCGGGCGGCCCGGTGGTGGCGGGGGTGGTGGGCGTCGCGGTCGCGGCGGTCGTGGTGGTGGACGCCACGGCGGCGGTGGTCATGGTGGCCACGGCGGTCACGGCGGCGGTGGCGGCGGCAACCGGTAAGTCGCTGGCTACGGATTCGCGCGGATTCACACAGATAGAGCAAAAATGAGAAGAGCTGCGATCAGGGATCGCAGCTCTTTTTGTCAGCCCGATCATTTCTTCCGATCCTCCGAAGGTCGCAGAGAATACTTTTCTTCTCCCGAGCAAGAAATGCTCGCAGGTGTTTGTTCATGACGAGCGGCGCGCTACAGGCTTTCGCGTAGCTCATTGCGAAACTTGCTTGAGGCGCTTGTCCGAATTTCTTTGGCCTCCCGTGCTAAGCCGTGCAGTTGCAACGCGCGTCTTTGTTCAAAGATTTGTTTGTACTAGTGGCAGACGGGTTGCAACAAGCTCACGAGATATGAGCCGCAACGGCTCCTGGAGGATTTGTGAAGAAGTTTCATTACCTATCGTTTCTCGCCACCCTGGCGATCGGGATCGGCATGATCTCCTGGGGCGGCGTGCTCCATGCACAGACGTCGCCGTCGACGACGCCAAGCCAGCAGCCGCAGAGTCAACGGACGCCTGATCAGACGACACCTTCGTCTCCATCTAGCGCGGCACCGCAGAGTCAGCCGACGCCCGAACAGCCGCCTGCTTCGCAACAGACGCCGCAAGCGCAGAATCCGAATAACACCCCGAATACGCCTCCCGGCGCCAACACCCCGCAATCGGGTACACCTGGATCCCGAACCCTGGGGCCACGCCGAATTCTGGAACGACGCCGGGTGCAGCTTCTCCGGGTGCTGCAAGCAGCGACACGCAGACCTTTACTGGCACGATCATGAAGCAGGGCAACAAGTATGTTCTGCAGGACGCGTCGGGCAAGAGTTACGACATCGACCATCAGCCGGAAGTTGCCAAGTTCGAAGGCAAGCGCGTGCGCGTGCGCGGCACGCTTGACCAGACGGGCAACAAGATTATGGTGAAGTGAGTCTTAAGCGTCGATTTGTCTCCGCAAGAGAATGGCGCCAATGGACGATTGTCCGCTCCGTCCCTGGCGCCGATCTTTTTTGGGATCCCCTTCAACGCGGACGGCACGGAGGACGCAGAGGAATTTCGAATCCTGCATATTGCGGAATGTTCAACGTCAGAGTTCCCACTCTTAACAGGCTTCTGATTGACGGGCGGAAAATCGCGCCGGCCTGTATAGTTTTGCGGTGATTGCTCTGAATAAACCGGTTGCCGAGTGGATTCGAAAACTAGGGCTTGAGCCGCATCCCGAGGGTGGATATTTCCGCCAGACCTACCGCTCGGATCTCGTGATCGCGCGCGAGGCGCTTCCAAAGGGATTCGCCGGAGCTCGCGCTGCTTCGACCGCCATCTATTTTCTTCTCGAGGGCAAAAACTTTTCGGCATTTCACCGGCTGCGCTCGGATGAGATCTGGCATTTCTATGCCGGATCGCCGCTCGCCGTGCAAGTGATCGATCGGGAAGGGAAGTGCTCGGCAATTCCTCTGGGGAATAATCCCGGCGCAGGTCAGGTATTTCAGGCGGTCGTGCCGGCGGGATGCTGGTTTGCTTCGCATGTGGCCGACTGGAAGTCGTGGGCGTTGGTCGGATGCACGGTGGCCCCGGGTTTTGATTTTGCGGACTTCGAGATGGGCAAGCGGGAGGAGTTGCTGCGGGACTATCCGGAGCATCGGGCGATGATTGAGAGATTGACGCGGGAGTAATGGGCCGCCGAGGCCCGGCGCAGGGACATTCACTTCAGTAAGCGGGTCCTGACCACATTCCGGTTGTGTTCGTTAGTCTGAACCCGGCAACATAGAAGCACGATGCGTAAGACACTCTGGATCCTTCCTTTCATCCTATTGTGTATGGTCGGCGGCGCATTCGCTGCCGATACGGTGTTAACGTGGCCCCCCGACGGCAAAGACGCTATCCTGCGATTCACAGTAGGGAGGTTGCGCCAGATCAGTTCAACTTCAGGCCAGAACGATCTTCTGGGTGAGGCCTGGGCAGAGAACCTCACTTCAAAAGCAATTCCTTCCGCGTCTTTCTACCTGTATCTGCTCGACAAGAGCGGTAAGCGGGTCGGCGAAGGATATATCGAGGTCACGAATCTCGCTCCTGGGGAAAAGGTGAAGGTCCCGGTTACAGCGCACACGATGGGCTCGTTCTCGACGATGCAGTTGGAGGCGCAGCATCTGCCCTCGGACGAGCCGATGAAGGTCAAGATGCACGTGAACAGCAATCCCGCGGGAGCCACGATCAAAGTTGATTCGCAGGACGCGGGTGTTACGCCGCAGGTGGTGCCGGTCGCTCCGGGAAAACACACGCTCGAGTTCAGCAAAGAAGGCTACTCCACCGGCAGCGCGCCAGTGGACATTGCGCCGAATTCCATGCCTGGAGCGGTCGATATCGACCTGACTCCGTTGACGGTGGACACGGTTGTCTTGCATGACGGAACCGTGGTGCTGGGGAACGTCGTTTCGATGAACAGCGCGAGCGTGAGCGTCGTTGTGAAGGGCAAGGCCACTCATTTGGCGCGGAGTCGCGTCGCTAGGATTGTATTGGGGCAGCGGAACTCAGGGACCGCAGGGAAGGCGACGAGAGCTTCTGCGCATAAATAGCCATACTCTCGGCTCGAAATAAAGGGTCCCTCCACTTCGCCTTGCGGTCGCTTGGCGGAACGCAATGCTTTGGTAGAGATGACAGAGTAAAGATTCCCCTGTGTTCTCGGCGTCCCCAGCGGTCTTCATCTCGCAGCCACGGCTTTCTTCGGGAACATTTCGCCAATCCGGCGGATCTGGGCTCCCACAGCTTTCAGTTTCTCCTCGATATGCTCGTAGCCGCGATCGATGTGATAAACGCGGTCGATGATGGTCTCTCCGTCAGCTACAAGAGCGGCCAGTACCAGCGATGCCGAGGCGCGCAGATCGCTTGCTAGCACTGCGGCGGCGCTCAACTGAGTCTTGCCGCGGACGACGGCGCGATGGCCTTCGATCTTGATATTCGCACCCATGCGCACCAGTTCGAGCGCGTGCATGAAGCGGTTCTCGAAAATATTTTCGGTGATGATCGACGTGCCTTCGGCTTGCGTCGCCAGCGCCATGTACTGCGCCTGACAGTCGGTAGGGAAGCCGGGATGCTCCTCGGTCGACATATCGGAGGCGGTGAATGGATTGTCTCCCATGACACGAACTGCATCTTCATTCACGCGAGTCTTCACGCCGACCTCATGCAGCTTCGCGAGGAGTGCGTCGAGGTGCGCGGGATCGCATCCGGCAACGTTGAGATCTCCGCCGGTCATGGCTCCCGCGATGATGAATGTTCCGGCCTCGATGCGGTCAGGGATGATTCGATGCTTCGCACCTTTCAGCTTAGCCACGCCTTTCACGCGGATTGTGGGCGTGCCTGCGCCCTCGATCTTGGCCCCCATTTTATTGAGGAGATGCGCGAGATCGGCGACTTCGGGTTCACGCGCGGCATTCTGCAGGACGGTCTCGCCGTCGGCTAAAGTCGCGGCCATTAGAAGATCTTCCGTGCCGGTGACGGTGATTTTGTCGAACGTGATTTCCGCGCCTTTGAGGCGATTGGCGCTGGCTTCGATGTAGCCGTGCTCCTGAGAAATTTTCGCACCAAGTTTCTCGAGGCCTTTGATGTGGAGATCGATCGGCCTGGCTCCGATGGCACAGCCGCCCGGGAGCGAGACGCGCGCGCGTCCGCAACGGGCAACCAGCGGGCCGAGGACGAGCGTTGAGGCGCGCATGGTCTTCACCAGTTCGTAGGATGCTTCGGGCGTGGCGAGATTCGCGCAATGAATTGTCGTGCGATGGTGGGCGCGTCCGTAGCCGAGTTCGACGTCGGCTCCCATGGCAGCGAGCAGGTTGCGAGTCGTCTGAATGTCGCGCACCTGCGGGATGTTTTCGAGAATGACCGGCTGATCGGTGAGGAGCGCGGCCGCCATGCAGGGAAGCGCGGCATTTTTCGCTCCGCTGACGCGCACCGTGCCCAGCAGCGGCTCTCCGCCGCGTATGACGAATTTATCCATGAGGAGTCCCTAAAGTTCGATTGTAACGGGCATAAGCGGGGAAGTGGATTGACTTGGCGGGAACGATGGGACAGGGGCGACTGGGGGGCGCAGGAAATGCAGAGATCCTTCGCTTCGCCTGAACGGCAGCTCCGCTCAGGATGACCGGAGTGAGGAAGCGTCGCGCCTCTATTCCCTTGGTGCGATAATGGCTCCGCCCAAATTCAGACCGGAGGCATTCCCATGAACAAGGCCCCGTTTCTCGCCGCGGCCCTTTTCGTCGCGGCTACTCTCGCCCTGCCTGCACTCGCTCAAGACAACGCTAAGAAAGCCCCCAAACCAGCCGATCCACCGTCGAAGGTTGTGCTCGATTCGTGGAATGATATCGGCCGCAAGCTCATCGCCATGGCGGAAGATTTTCCCGAAGACAAATACGACTTCAAACCCACGCCCGCGCAACGCTCGTTCCGCGAGCAGCTTGTGCATGCGGCCGGAGCGAATTATTACTTCACCAATCCCGTGATGGGGCAGAAGCCTCCGGCTGAGGAGGACATGAAAGCCGATCGCTTCAAGACCAAAGCTGACGTGGTCGCGTTCGTGAAGAAATCGTTCGCCGACGGAGCAGCGGCGATCAAATCGAAGGGCGATGCCGGGATGACGTCTACGATTGTGGATCCGTTCGGCAATCAGGAGGTTCGCGTCTACGATCTCGCGTACGGATTCATCGAGCACTGCGGAGAACACTACGGGCAGCTGGTGGGATATTACCGTCTGTCAGGATTGGTGCCTCCGGAGTCGAGGCCGAAGAAGTAGAGAGAGTTCATCAAGTCCCACTCTAAACGCCGCAAATGGCGCGGCGTTTAGAATGGGCCACCATCGAGGGTAAGAAATGCCGTAGATCCTTCGGCGCTAGAACCTGCGCGTCAGGATGACAGGCTTGTTAGCGATACGCGTAGGGGTAGCGTCTCTGGCGCTCGCCGAAGAGTTTCACCATGACCAGTCCTGAGGCGAAGCCTCCGACGTGAGCCCAGAACGCGACGCCTCCTACATCTTTTCCGGCGTGTTGCATCGAGAGCGTGGCCGCGCCGTAGAAGAACTGGAGCACGATCCATTCGCCGAGCACGACCCATGCCGGCAGATAAATGATAAAGACAAAGAACCACGTCAGCACACGCGCCCGCGGGTACAGCAGGAAATACGCGCCCAGCACGCCCGCGATCGCGCCACTGGCTCCGACGGTGGGTACATTCGAATGAGGATAGATGGCGACCTGTGTCGACATCGCCAGCAATCCGGCAAGGAGATAGAATACGAGGTACTTGAAATGTCCGAGGTAGTCTTCGACATTGTCGCCGAAAATATAAAGGAACCACATGTTTCCTAGCACGTGCATCCAACTGGCGTGCAGGAACATAGATGTGAAAAATGGAACAATTACTTGAGGTAGAGTGTAACCGGAGGATCCCGCGAGAAAGGCCGACAAATGCGCCGGGACTTCGCCGAATTGGCGCGCGAGAATGTCGGCGCCGCGCGGGTCAGAGATCTGCTGGGACCATTCTAGAAAATAAATAAGGATGTTCAGCCCGATCAGGAACCAGGTGACGTATGGCGTGCTATACCGCGGTTGGTCGTCCTTGATTGGCAGCATTTCGTTGATTTAGTAATTTGGTAATTGAGCGGTCGGGCGATTGGATGAGCGACGAAATCGCCCGATCGCCCGGATGACTCAATGGCCAAATTACCCGATATCCAAATTACCAAATTCCATGAATGGCGTCCTGATTATCGATAAGCCGGCCGGCCTGACCTCGCACGATGTCGTGAATCG
>DATJOA010000102.1:0-4087 GCA_035507635.1 Candidatus Acidiferrales bacterium | reverse complement strand
GCGGTCGGCGATTGAAGCGGGGACTGCATGGATTCAGTATCGCATGGAAGAGTTGATGGATTCCCATTTCGAAACGGATTACGAAATATCTCAGTGAAAGTTGAGGTCAACCCAAGAGGCAGCGAATAGAGTAAGCGCAGGGCCCGTGGTGTAACGGGAACACGGCACCCTGCGACGGTCGCAGATACGGGTTCGAATCCCGTCGGGTCCATGCCAGACTTGTCGGCATTGCAGGTTCTGTGGGAGCTAAACGCAGGGATACGCTCCCGCAAAAAGTAACTTGACTGAGAACCCAATCGACCTATACTGGAAGAGTCGCAGGGTGCTCGTGTAACCCAACAGTTTTCGGCCCCAATAACAATGGGGCCGTTTCCTTCTGTGCGAAAATTGCGGAAATCATATTCCGTCCTGTAAAATCTAGGTTTGCCCTACAAGATCTGAATCCTTTGGGAGCAGCAGTCCATGGCACAACAATGTGATATCTGCGGCAAGAAGCCGCAAGCGGGAAACCGCATCAGCCACGCCCACAATGTCACCAAGCGGCGCTGGAACATCAACTTGCGTCCGGTGCACGCGAAAGTGAACGGTCAGGGAAAGCGGATCCGCGTCTGCACGTCCTGCCTGCGCAGTGGGAAAGTCGTTAAGGCTTAACGCTCTTCGCCGCCGAGTTCGCGACGTCCTGCCGAGAAATTCCATTTCTCAACTGAGCGTAAGCGAGAGAAGAGGGCCACCTGTGTCTTCTCTCGCCAATGACTTCTTCCGCGTTACTTTATCGCGATCAACTGAATGTCGAAGATGAGCGTGGCATTCGGAGGGATGGCGCCAGGATATCCGTCTTTGCCATAGGCGAGGTCCGGTGGAATTCGCAACTGGCGTTTGCCGCCGACTTTCATCCCAGTCACGCCCTCCTCCCATCCTTTAATGACATCGCCGTTGCCGATTCGAAATTCGAATGGCTTGCCGCCGACGGAGCTATCGAACTTCTTGCCGCTGGTGAGCCAGCCCGTGTAGTGAACTTGCACGTGGTCGCCTTTCTTGGCCTCCTGACCAGTGCCAACCTTGATGTCCCAGTACTGGAGCCCGTCGGCCGTTTTCGTGCCTTCGCCGGTCACTTTGGTGGGCCCGCTAGCGTGGGGATGGGCGGTGGAGTTGTGGGCTGCGGTTTGCGACCAGAGCGCGGTCGCGAATACGAGCATTATGGCGGCGATTTGAATTCTCATCAATCCTTCCTTTCGAAAACAAACCATTACCGCAGAGGGCGCAGAGTACGCAGAGGCATTCAGGCGTTACCTCCTCCGGGTCCACTACAGTTTTGATCTTTACTCGAGAGCGATCACGTCGATCTCGACCAGTACGTCCTTCGGCAGCCGCGCGACTTCGACCGTCGTGCGCGCCGGAGGCGCTGAGTTGAAGTGCTTGCCGTAGACTTCGTTCATAGCAGCGAAGTCGTTCATACTTTTCAGGAATACACCAGAGCGGACTACCTTCGCCATCGAAGTGCCGGCGGCTTCCAGCACCTGAGCGATATTTCGGAGAATGCGGTCGGTCTGCACTTTGACGTCGCCTTCAATGACCTGCTGCGTTGCCGGATCGATGGCGACCTGTCCGGAGACAAAGACAAATCCTTGGGCTTTGATGGCTTGCGAGTACGGACCGACTGCCTGAGGGGCGTTCTTGGTATGAATGACTTCGCGCATGGGAGTTCTCGACTTCAGTTGTCAGTTCTCAGAAAAGGCTAACACCACAGCGGGCACAGGGTATCACAGAGAACTGCCTAGATTTTTTGCAGCCGCTGGACTTCATGAACTCCGGGGATTTTCCTCAGCCCCGCGATGATGGTCTCGAGGTGCTTGAGGTCCGAAATGTCCAGCACAACTTCTACGCTCGCCTGGCTGTTGGCTGTATGAGCGGCGATATTGCGGATGTTGCTCTTGGCATCTCCGATCACGCCCGTGATGCTCTTCAGCATTCCGAAGCGGTCGTCGCAAAAAACTGTCAGCTTCACCGGATAAGCCGTCGGAGTTGCATCGTCGCGCGCCCATTCGACGTCAATCTTCCGCTCGGGCTCATAGAGAAGATTGGTCACGTTGGGACAGTTCACGGAATGGACAGCCACACCCTTGCCGCGGGTGATATAGCCGACGATGGTCTCACCGCGAATCGGATTACAACAGCGCGCGCGATAGACGAGCATGTCTCCCTGGCCGCGGACGGTAATGGCATTGTGATCTCCAAAAACACGGCGGACAACATTGGCGATGGTGCCGGGCTGCGACGTGAGGCCTTCGGCTTCGATATCTCCTGCGATGGAATGCGTTGCACCCGCGGGAAGCACGCGAGCGAGAACCTGGCGGGCTGAGTATTTTCCGTAGCCGATGCCGGACATGAGGTCCTCGATCTTTCCGAGCCCATATCCCGAGGCGACTTTCAGGAGATCTTCCTCTTTGATTTCCTTGAGCGCGATGCGATATTTGCGCGCTTCCTTTTCGATCAGCTTCTTGCCAATTTCGATGGCGCGCTCGCGCTGATGAACATTGAGCCAATGCTTGATCTTGTTGCGCGACCGGGAGGACTTGACGAGCCCCAGCCAATCACGGCTGGGCTTATGTCCGGGCTGCGTGAGGATTTCGACGATGTCTCCGGAGTGCAGTTTGTAACGAAGCGGAACCATGCGGCCGTTGACTTTGGCGCCGGTACAGGTGTGTCCAACTTCGGTGTGTATGGTGTAGGCGAAATCGATCGGCGTCGCGTCGCGGGGAAGGACAACCACTTTGCCCTTGGGCGTGAAAGTGTAGACCTCTTCCGGATACAGATCGACCTTCAGCGTCGATAGAAATTCGTTCGGATCGCTGACATCGCGCTGCCATTCGACCACCTGACGGAGCCAGGCCAGACGCTGCTCGTCCTGAGCCGATACCGGACCGTCTTTGTATTTCCAATGGGCCGCAATGCCCTCTTCGGCCATCTTGTGCATCTCTTCGGTGCGAATCTGGATTTCAAACGGCGTGCCGTCTTCGGTGATCACGGAAGTGTGCAGCGACTGGTAGAAATTCGGGCGCGGCATGGCGATGAAGTCTTTGATTCGCCCCGGCACCGGCCGCCAAAGATTGTGAATGATGCCGAGCACCGCATAGCAATCCTGCAGCGAACGCGTGACCACCCGCATAGCGCAGAGATCGTAGACCTGATCAACCGAAATGTGCTGGCGCTGCAGTTTCTTGTGAATGCTGTAGACGCGCTTGATGCGACTCTCGACGCGAGCCTGAATGCCGGCCTCTTTCAGCTTGTCGGCAATGATCTGCTGCATCTTCGCGAGAAAGGCTTCGCCTTGCTTGCGGCGCGCGTTGACCGCCTTTTCAACCTGCTCGTAGCCCACTGGGTCGAGAAAGCGGAATCCGAGATCCTCGAGTTCACCGCGGATTTTGCCCATTCCGAGCCGGTGAGCGATCGGAGCATAGATCTCCAGAGTTTCTTCGGCGATCTTGTGCTGGCGTTCCGGATCAAGGTGCTCGAGCGTCCGCATATTGTGCAGGCGGTCGGCGAGTTTAATCAGGACGACGCGAATGTCGTCGACCATGGCCAGCATCATCTTGCGGAGATTTTCGGCCTGTTGTTCTTCACGCGTTGCAAAGTCAATTTTGCTGATCTTGGTAACGCCTTCGACGATGTGCGCGACTTGTTCGCCGAATTCCTGGCGGATGTCCTGAATTGTGACCGAGGTATCTTCGACGGAATCGTGCAGAAGCCCGGCCGCGACAGCAACCGGGTCCATCTTCATTTCCGCCAGCACGAGGGCAACTTCCAGTGGATGAACAAGATACGGCTCTCCCGAGGCGCGCGTCTGGCCTTCATGGTGCTTTAAGGAGTAATCGTAGGCTTTCTTGACGATGGCGAGGTCGTCGTGAGGACGGCTCTCCTGCATCCGCTTCATCAGATCGCGGAACTTGGTCAGGGTAAGTGCAGTGGTAGCGATCTGTTGGCGTAACGTCGCCATGATGGATTATACCCGCGAGATCGGGGGAACTCCGGGCAGAAAGTACGCGGGAACTGGATAGATTATAGCAATCGCGCGCCGAAGGAATGCCGC
>DATJOA010000101.1:0-9743 GCA_035507635.1 Candidatus Acidiferrales bacterium | reverse complement strand
CGATCATAAGAAAATGGCCCGACGCAAGCCGGGCCTTTTTCTCTTGAATAATCTTGAAAACATGCAGGCTAGAACTTGAAAGTAACTCCGATTGTCGGAATCGCTGTGTGGGTGACGGCATTCGTCACCAACGCTCCAAATCCGAAGTCGGGAGTGCCGTAAATCAGTCCCCGGTATTCGAGACGCAATCCAATTCTCTTGCGCAGCGCGTAATCCACGCCCCCGCCGTATGTGAAAGCCCCTTTCGTCTGGTGCAGCGCGCCCGACAAGTAATTGGCCTGACTGCCGGTGGGCGCAAAGATCAGTGCTCCCCCGCCCAACAAGAGGTACGGATCCAGTTTTCCATGCATTCTGGGAGTCATATGCCCGACGAAGGCCGCCGTCACTTGATGAATATTCGTCTGAATTCGAAAGCCCTGCGAAGCGACCTGATATTTTTGCGTGTTCCGATCGTATCCGTAAGCGACCTCGACCGATAGGTTGGGCTTTAAATGATGCCGGTATGTTCCAAGAGCCCCGACGGTTTGTGTCGCGTCATAGGTCGTTCCAGTCCCGTTGACGGCCTTCGTGAAAAAGCCCATACCTTGCGCACTGATTTCTGAGCCTGGTTCTTCTTCCGGACGGGCTCGTTTTGCCGGCTGGCTCCCTTGAGCCCAAGCGCCCAGAGACAAGAGAAGAATCGTTGCGGCCGAAATGCTCGTTCTTCGCATCGTGAAATGCTCCTTGGTAAGTTGCTGTTTGTACCGCACAGCTTGTTGCGGCGCACTTGAATCCGTCCGCACAAAAAATCTCTAGATCCGCAGAACAAGACACACTTGCTCTGCGTCACACGCCGCCGCGCTCCGGGCTAGAGGAAGAAATGATTGTAAGGTGCTGTGATGCCCCTGTCGAGAAGAGGCGTTGCACGCGAACCTGGAGTTTTGTAAAGGAAGGGCAACGGTCCTTCCGAACGTATCAACCCCCGCTCAGCCCATAAACACAATTCCCTCCCGCTTCATATCTATGCCAAACTGATCTTTGCCGCTCGGATAGGAATCTATGTTCTCTCCACAAACCATCGGATACGTTCGCAGTCCCTACAAGACTACGCAAGAAGTCCCCAAGGGTCTGGGGACGAAGCACAGCGCCGAGGGTGTCCTCGAAATCCTTCCGCAATTCGAAGCTGGCCTCACGGACATCGAAGGCTTTTCTCATCTCATCGTGCTGTGGGAATTCGATCGCTCGCAAGGATTTGAATTGCTCGGCACTCCGCCCTCCGACAATCGACCGCACGGTGTCTTCGCCACCCGCTCGCCGCGCCGTCCAAACCCCATCGCTTTCACAATCGTCGAACTCGCGCGTCGTGAAGGCAGATTGCTGCACGTTCGCGGCATCGACATGCTCGACGCAACTCCCATCCTCGACATCAAGCCTTATCTGTCGAGCATCCCGGCGGAAAAACTTCGGCGAGGATGGCTCGCCGAAGCCGAGGCCCGCTCGGCAAAGTAATTCTATCCGGAATCTTCTGTCGCCCGGATCGCACAGTACCTTGAAACCCCAGCCCAGAGCCACTTCTCAGCCCTCGCAGGGCCCGTATCTATGCAATTTTATTCATCTTGCGAGCTCGCTGGAAACTGGGGTAGCGTTCCAAGGCGGCGTGCCCAGCCACTTCATGCACGCTCTAAGATCTCGTTCTTACCTGGGGGTTCGGAATGGCGTCCACTCAAACTTGGGAGTTCTCTGGCCGGTCACAGAAGCCGATCCAGAAGTCTTGTCTGCGGGGTCCTCTTTGGAGCGCAGCTCTGCTGCTATGCGCCACCGCGTTCTGTGCGGCTCAAACCGTGAGCACTGTCTACAACTTCACTGGCACAAAGACAAGCGGCAAGACTCCCTGGTACGTCACTCTGGTTCAGGGAACCAACGGCAGTCTCTACGGAACCACGTACGGCGGCGGCGCCTCCGGATTCGGCACGGTCTTTTCCGTCACCACCTCTGGAACCCAGACTCTGCTCTACAGCTTTAAAGGTGGCACAAAAGATGGCGCCAATCCGACGGGCGGACTCACTCTGGGCAGCGACGGCAATTTTTATGGCACCACGCAGCAAGGCGGCACCGGCACCCAGGGCATCGTCTTCAAGATGACAACAGCCGGCGTCATCACGATCCTTCACAATTTCAACTCCGCGACTGACGGAGCTTTTCCATGGGGACCTCCAATCCTTGCCTCCGACGGCAATTTCTATGGAACCACCAGCGGCGGTGGGACCAAGGGCAGCGGCATCGTCTACAAGATCACCAGTTCCGGCACGTTTACCACCGTCTATAAGTTTGATATCAACCACGGGTTCGCCCCGATTGCTCCTCCCACGCAAGGAGTCGACGGATATCTCTATATCCCGGTCTCCCAAGGCGGAACAAACTTCTGCGGGACGATCGTTCAAATGACCACTGCAGGAGTGATTAACAACACCTATGACTTCCCCTGCGGAGCGGGAGGTTCATTCCCGATTGGTCCTCTCGTTCAGGCATCCAATGGAGATTTCTACAGCACGACGCAGGATGGCGGGACAAACAGCGAAGGCACCATCTATCAGCTCACCACAGGCCTTAACGTGACTGTGCTTCACAGCTTCGGCGCCACCTTCGGAGACGGCACTTTCCCCAGCGCCGGACTCCTTCTCGCTACCGATGGCAACTACTACGGCTCGACATCCGACGGCGGCACCTACGGCGACGGCACGTTGTTTAACACCTCCACCGGAGGAACCTACACAGATCTGTATAGCTTCAACAACTCCACGAATTTGACACAGATGTCGCCGCTCGCTCCGCCCGTTCAAGACACCAACGGTCTGCTTTACGGCGTCACCGAATTCGGGGGCCCGTCCAATGACGGCACCGTTTACAACCTGAATATGGGCCTGCCGGCATTTGTAAATATGCCACTGTTCAGCGGGAAGGCCGGGAGTTCGGTTCTGATCCTCGGCACGCACCTGAACGGAACGACTCAGGTCACGTTCAACGGGCATCCGGCGAACTTCAAAGTGATCTCGGATACTCACATGACGGCAACTGTTCCGGCAGGGGCCACTAGCGGCCCGATCCACGTCTCAACTCCGAGTGGAGTGCTCCAGAGCCGCAAGAAATTCGTCGTCAACGAGTGAGGAAGCGCAGGCTTAGTACTGAACTTTGTTTGGCTTCTGCTGCCACGCCTGGAACGCAGCCAGCGCCCGTTCTCGCATCATCGGGATCATCGGTATGGAACGCTTCCTTACATTTTGCCCGATTTCCCGGTAGATGAAGGAATCGTCGAATCCGATCTTCGACGCATCCGACGCAAGATTCGCGAAGTAAACCCGTGCCAGCCGTGCCCAATAGATCGCTCCCAGGCACATAGGGCACGGTTCGCACGACGTATAAATCTCGCAATCGCCAAGCTCGAAAACTCCGAGTCGACTACACGCCGCGCGAATAGCGCATATTTCCGCGTGGGCCGTCGGATCGTTTGTCGCCGTCACGCGATTCGAGCCTTCCGCAACAATCTTGCTGTCCCTGACGATCACTGCCCCGAACGGTCCGCCTTTCCCCGACAACACATTTTCGAGAGACAGTTCTATTGCGCGCGCCATAAATGGATTGTCCATGTATCGGCTCGTTTCAGTCAGACTGCTAACAAGAAATCGTTAAACTCCAGGAATCGAATTCGCGCCGCCGGTCCACCTGAAGTGCCGGCAGCGGTTTCGTTGAACGGAGTATAAGCCTGAACGCCGTGGTTGATAAGTCTCTCGGCCCATCCCATCGAACCCTATGCAGTGAAGACCCGATTGATTGTGCTCCTTCCATACTTGAACCTAACAACAGATCAAAAAATGGGAACTGGATAGCAAAATGGTGAGAAATGAAACGGTAGTCGTTACCGGCGCTTCTGCCGGACTGGGCCGCGCCATCGCGCGCGAGTTTGGATCTCATGGAGCTCAGGTCGCTCTTCTCGCCCGCGGCATCGACGGACTCAATGCCGCCAAGCGTGAAATTGAAGCCGCGGGCGGTCGCGCCCTCGTTCTTCCCACCGACGTCGCCGACGCCAAAGCCGTCGAGGAAGCAGCCGAAGCCGTAGAAGATCAACTCGGCCCCATCGACATCTGGGTCAACAATGCCATGGCCTCGGTCTTTTCCCCGATCAAGGAAATGCTGCCCGAAGAATACAAGCGTGTCACCGAAGTGACCTACCTTGGCGTAGTTTACGGAACGCTGGCGGCTCTGAAGCGCATGCTGCCTCGCGATCGCGGCATGATCGTGCAGGTCGGATCGGCGCTCGCCTACCGCAGCATTCCGCTGCAATCGGCCTATTGCGCCTCGAAACATGCCATCGCCGGATTCACCGACTCTCTGCGCTGCGAGCTCATTCACGATGAGAGCCACGTGCGCGTCACCATGGTGAACATGCCTGCGCTGAACACGCCGCAATTTGGATGGGTCAAGAGCCGCCTCAAGCATAAAGCCCAGCCCGTCCCGCCAATTTTTCAACCCGAGGTCGGAGCGCGCGCCGTCTACTGGGCCGCTCATCACGATCGCCGCGAGATCTACGTCGGAGGCCCGACCGTTGAAGCGATCGTAGGAAACAAAGTGGCTCCTTCTGCTCTGGATCACTACCTTGGCAAAACTGGATACGACTCGCAACAAACCAGCGAGCCCGAAGATCCCAACCGGCCGAACAATCTCTGGCAGCCCGTCGGCGGAGATCATGGCGCTCACGGGACTTTCGACGATCGCGCCCATCCGCACAGCTATGAACTATGGGCCGACCTGAATCGCTTTTGGATCGGAATCGGTGCTGCGGCAACAGCAGGATTGGCAACCTTGCTGTTGACGAGAAGGTCTCGCACGCCCGTGGCCCGAATGAAATCAGACATCCGGAAGAATCTGAGCAAAGCGGCGTGAAGAAGTAGGGCCGGTGTGGGCATTGTAGCCTCGGCATCTCGCCAACTGTCATGGCGGTTTCTCCGCCGCCACAGCCCGTAACAAAATTAAGATTCAGGTTTGTCGGAAAGGCCGTCCCTTCACGATTCCCGAACCTTCCTTGATCGTAACCAGTTGATCGGCCGCAACTCCCGTGTGCGTTTCGCTGGTCCCACTGGGCCAATGGATTTCGATATCCGCCGTAGTCGCTGCTCCCAGACCGAAATGCAGCCGCGGATCGCACGACGACAAGAAGCTCGACTGGCTGGTCACACACTGCGCCTGAACTTTTCCTCCATACCGCAAGAGCACCCGCGATCCAATTGCGCTCCGATTGCTCTTCGTCCCTTCGAGCCGCACCTTGAGCCAGTGATTCCCTGCCGGCGCATCATTGCGCAAGAGACTGGGAGCTTCGTTGCGATTCATAATCAGAATGTCCAGATCGCCGTCATTGTCGAAGTCGCCGAACGCGCATCCCCGCGAGATGTGCCTCGACATGATCGCCGGCCCCGCCTCTTCAGGCGACAACTCGGCGAAAGTTCCATCCCCTTGATTTCGCCAGATCATTCTTGGATTCTTCGCCGGATATTTCGCGTACATCTTCTCTAGTTCCGGGGCAAACGTTCCGCACGCAATAAAGATATCCGGATAGCCATCGTTATCCAGATCCACAATTCCGGTTCCCCATCCCGCAAAGCGCCGCTCTCCGGCAAGCCCCACACGCGCGGTCACGTCTTCGAACTCCGCCTTACCGTTGTTGCGGTAAACGCCTGTCGCCTGGTTGATAAAGTGCGTCTTTACGAGATCGATGTGCCCATCGAGATCGAAGTCCCCAATGCCGACTCCCATTCCACCCATCGGTTCGCCGCCCATGCCGAGCGCAACTCCGCGCAGCAGAGCCTCTTCGCTGAACGTCCCATCATGGCCGTTCATCAGCAGCATGCTCGGCGTCGCATCGCAGGCAACAAAAATGTCCTGCCATCCATCTTCATCCGCATCAAACGCGACCGTCGTAAATCCATACGACCCGCGCATCGCAGCCACGCCGGATTCCTTCGACACATCCGTAAATGTTCCGTCGCCATTGTTGCGGTACAGCGAATGTTGCGGAATCCCCAATCCTCCTGGCCCGCAATTCACGGCTACCCCTTCATAGTTGCAGTTCGGAACTTGCAGCGAAGGTTTCGGCGCCGTCGCCAGATCGATCTCCACGTAATTATCGACAAAGAGATCCAGATTTCCGTCGCGGTTGTAGTCGACGAACGTTGCGCCCGATCCGAACCGCAGCCGCGTATCCTTCAGCCCGGCTTTTTCCGTTACATCCGTAAACGTCCCGTCGCCGTTGTTCCGATACAGCCGGTTTTGTCCGTAATACGTAAGGTAGAGATCCTCGAATCCGTCGTTGTTGTAATCGCCAACGCACACGCCGCACGCCCAGCCCGCATCGACCAAGCCGGCTTTCTCCGTCACATCAGTGAACGTTCCGTCGCGATTGTTGTGATAGAGCTTGTTGCTCGCTCCCGGAGGAATTCCGTCGAGGCGTCTGCCACCGAGAATGAACGCGTCCATCCACCCGTCATTGTCGTAATCGAAAAAAGCACACCCAGCCCCGTTCACCTCGACAATGTAGGTATTGTGTTCCGGTTCGCCGTAATACATGACCTGTTTGAGGCCCGCGCTTTCGGCAACATCGACAAATTTCGAGAAGGGAGTGAGTTTGGCAGGCTTCGTCGCCGACGGCCTCAGCTTTCGCGGTATCAGAAGCGGCACGGCTAACACCGGCAGCGTCCCCAGCACGCGCCGGCGTGTCCACTCCCCAGGCTTCTGATGTTTCATCGCGACATCATCCTTTAGTGCTGCCGCGTGCTTAGCGCGGTTTCTGGGCGGCATCCAGGTCTTTGCGCAGTTGCAAAGCATCCTTGTTATCCGGCTCGATCTTCAAGGCGCTGGCCAACGCCTCTTGCGCCTCCGTATATCGTGCTTCCATTCCCAAGGTCGCAGCCAGGCTGATCCATGCTTGCGTGTATCCTGGAGCCGCTTTCACCGCCGCCCGGAAATGCTCCTCGGCGGAAGTCGAATCTCCGTCCTGCGAATCCAGATATCCCAGCTGATTTTGCGCCAAAGCAAATCCAGGATCGATCTTTACCGTCTGTTGAAGCGCCTTACGCTCTTCCACAACATCTCCGCTTTTATCCAGGGCCAGCGCGAGTTTGTAGGCCACATTCGGATCTTCCGGCGTCGCATCGAGCGCCGCGCGATAATCGGCGACAGCCCTCGCCGTATCCCCCGACTGCATCTCCTTATCCGCTTGTGCCGTCTTGCTGTTCGAAAGAGCTCGTTTTTCATTTGCCTGGATCGCTTGCTGATACAGCTTGATCTGTTCTTTCGCTTTATCCATCTCCCCGACATTTCTCAGTGCCGTCGCGTACTTGAATCGCACTTCGGGCTCCGTCGCGCCCAACTCCAGCGCCTTCTCCAGTTGCTTCTTCGCTCCGGGATAATCTTTCAATTCCAGCAGTGCCACTCCGAGGTTGTAGCGGGCATTGTAGTAATCCGGATTCAGCTTGACTGCCTCCTGCAGGTGGGCGGCGGCTGTTGTGAATTTCCCTTCCTGATTTTCCAGAATTCCGTTCAAGTAGAGAAAGTCGAAATCATGGGGATGCGCCGAAAGCAGCCTTTTCGCCAACGGCCTTGCCTCTGCCGAATCGCCGTCAAGCACGAGCACCCGCACCAGCAAACGATCCGCGTCAAGATTCCCCGGATGCGCCTTCGCCGCTTTCTCGGCCAAATGAACCGCATCCTGATAGTGGACCTGCCGCACTAGTACTGTCACCAGAGCCGAAGTCAGCGGCAGCGACTGTGGAGTCTTCTTCAGAGCTTCCGTCAAAACATTCGCCGCCTCATCCAACCGATTGGCCTTTCCATAGGCGATCGCGAGATCCAGCGTCAGAATTTCGCTGTGCGGGCCCTCGCGTAAAACCTCAATCGCCGAATTCGGATCGCCCTGCGCCAGCAGGCATTTGCTCAGCCCGTCGAATGCCTCCACAGAATGCGGATCGATCCGCAGTGCCGATTGCCACTCCATGAGCGCTTCCTTGTGATGTCCTATCAAGTCCAGAGCAGAGCCAAGCAACAGATGCGGCTTGAGCACATCCGGGAGAAGGTAGATCGATTTCGCCAGCGGCTGCAGCGCCTGGTCCGGATGTCCCGATGCATAGAATGTCAGGCCAACAAGGTAGTAAAGCTTCGCCGAGCCGGGCTCAAGCTTCAGGCCTTTTCCATACGCCTCAAGCGCACAGTCGTATTGCTTGTGATCTCCAAACCAATCGCCGATCTCCGCATAGGTGTCGGCATCGGGATGGAGCCGCGCTTTCGTTTCCAAAGCTTGGGGAGCGTTACAGGCAGAAACCAGAGGGGATGCGGCCAGTATGGCCACCACTATCAGACCCGACTTCACAAGCCCAGAATGCATCGATGCGCCAACGATACCCTCGGCGATCCTCAACAGTGACAGTTTTGAGTCAATTGAGGATAATAGACCAACTGCGCGGCCTGCAAGCGATCTCGGGGCATTGGGGCATCAGAAAAGGAGGTTCGAGGTTCGTTCGGGGCGGACGTCTCTCAGCCTAAGCATTGCCGTTCTGTTTTCTCCTATTCGTGCTGCTGTGGAGCCCTCACGATCGCAGTCAGCCGCCTCATCCGCCCGCTCGTTCCTCCGCGGACCAGCCCCCTCCACGCTCCGAATACGTCGGAGATCGCGCCTGCGCTCCCTGTCACGAAAGAGAATCCCAGACGTACATGGGCACCGCTCATCACCTGGCCACGAGTTGGCCAAGTTCACGCACGGTGAGAGGCAGTTTTTCTCCGGGATCGAACATTCTTCATACTTCGAATCCTTATCTTCATTTTGAAATGACAGAAGGACCCAACGGTTACTACCAGAGCGCGATCGAAAATCCGGGTCCAGGCAAAACCATCGCCCGCACCGAGCGCATCGACATCGTCGCCGGAGAGCCGCGTAAAGGACAAAGTTATCTCTTCTGGAAAGGCGATCTGCTCTTTCAACTCCCCGTCACCTACTGGAACGAAACCGACAGTTGGGTCAACAGCCCCAGCTACCCAGACGGCTCGCCTCACTTCGACAAAGACATCATTCCCCGGTGCCTTGAGTGCCACGCCAGTTATTTCGAGTGGATACCTCCACCGGTCAACCGCTATAACAAGAGCAGCCTGATCCTCGGCATCATCTGCGAAAAGTGCCACGGCCCCGGACGCGAGCACGTCTCCCTGCATCACCGGACTCCTCACTTGCCGTCAGGCGCTTCAGAAGCGATCGTCAATCCCGCGAAACTCGACCGCGATCGCCAGCTTGATGTCTGCGCCCTGTGCCACTCGGGCAACGGCACGCCGATCCGCCCCTCACTATCTTTCTTACCGGGAGACGATCTTCGCGACTACATTGATATTCCCTACGTCAGCGCCGAGGATGCCGTCGACGTTCATGGCAATCAGGTCCAGATGTTGCGCCAGAGCAAGTGCTTTCAGTCCACCACGACTCTGACGTGCACCACCTGTCACGACGTGCATGTCGTGCAGCGCGAGGCCGCCGCGTTCTCGCCTCGCTGTCTGACTTGCCACGAAGCGAAGCAGTGCGGCGAATATCCCAAGCTCGGCGAAAAAATCTCCTCCAATTGCATCGACTGCCACATGCCCCTGCAGGAATCCCACGTGCTCTTCTCGCGGACCAATGGCAAGGTTCTTCACCCAAAAGTCCGCAATCACATGATTGGAATTTACCGGGACAGTAA
>DATJOA010000100.1:0-4341 GCA_035507635.1 Candidatus Acidiferrales bacterium | reverse complement strand
CGCGATGCATTGCAGAAGCGGATCCTGCTCTACGACAAAGCCGGCGAAGAACATTACAACCTGATTTCGGCGCTTCATAAGTCCGTCCGCAACAGCGATCCGGATGCGGCCCTGTATTGGCTTGGCCGCATGCTCGAAGCCGGAGAAGACCCGCTCTACATCGCGCGGCGGGTTGTGCGGATGGCGGTAGAAGATATCGGCCTCGCCGATCCGAACGCGCTTTCGCTCTGCATGGCTGCGCGCGATGCCGTAGACTTCATCGGTATGCCCGAAGGAAATCTCGCCCTCGCGCAAGCGGTCGTGTATCTGTCGGTGGCGCCCAAATCAAATGCGCTGTATACCGCGTACGGAGACGTTCTGCAGGATGTCGAGCGCACTGCAGCCGAAGCTGTTCCGCTGCACCTGCGCAACGCACCGACCAAGCTCATGAAGGGACTCGGCTACGGTCACGGATATCAGTATGCCCACGATCTCGAATCGAAGGTGGCCGACATGCAGTGCCTGCCCGACAACCTGCGCGAGCGCGTCTATTACCAGCCTACGAATGAGGGCATCGAGAAACGCATCCGCGAGCGGATGGAGGAGCTCAAGCGCCAGAGATCCCGCGCCCGGCAAGCCCCTGAGCAGCGGCAAAAGAAAGAATCTTGACGACCTTTCCCGCATCCATTAGCTATCAAAATGATGTGGATAGGCCGCTCCTATGGCTGCTTTGCCCAATCCCGCTTTCACTGAAACTCTGCCCAGAGTTCTGTCTGCAGACCTCGTTCAGGACCTCCAGCGCGTGCAGAAGGCCGCGGCAAAAATCACCTCGATCCTCGACCTCAACGAACTCATCGACAACGTCGTGAGCGAAGTAACGGATTGGTTCGGCTGCCTGGAGGCCGCCATCTACTTGCACGACGAAGAACGCGGCGAGATGGTGCTGGCCGGAGTCGAAGGCTGCGACGCTCACTGCAAAGGCCTTCGCTTGAAAATCGGGCAACAAGGAATGGTCGGTTACGTCGCTTCCACCGGCCAGACGCGCTATGCCCCCGACGTGCGCACCGATCCTTATTACATCGCGTGCCACGCCTCGATCCACTCGGAGATCGCAATTCCGCTTTACGTGAGCGGCCAGCTGGTCGGCGTATTCAGCGCCTCGCATCCTGAAGTTGACGGCTTCTCGCGACAGCAAATACGGCTGTTGCAGGCGCTGTGCGATCACGTCGCAGTCGCGGTCTATAACGCGCGTCGTTTGGTTGTGGAACGCGCCGAGCGTGCGGCGCTCGACCGCGAAGCCGAAGAAGCTCGCGCCATCCAACAGGCATTGCTGCCGAAGAGTTCTCCGTACATTCCCGGATTTGTGATCTCCGGACGCAGCGTGCCCGCACGCGCCGTTGGCGGCGACTGGTATGACTTCATTCATTTCCCCGACGGCCGGTTAGGAATTGTTCTCGCGGACGTTTCCGGCAAGGGAACCGCAGCCGCTCTGCTGATGTCGGCCACCCGCGGAATGCTGCGGTCCTTGGCGGAATCCTCCTGCACTCCGGGCGAGGTGCTGACGAAGCTGAACGACTTGCTGGTCAACGATTTTCCCGCAGGAAAGTTCGTGACCCTGGTTTACGCGGTTCTGGATCCCGCGACGCGAACGGTCGTTTTTGCCAATGCCGGTCACCTCCAGCCGTTGTTCATCGACGACCGCGGCGAGCACTTTCTCGATGTCGAACGCGGTCTGCCCCTCGGTGTCGCTTCCGGGGACTATACCGAGACACACATTTCCCTGTCGAAAGGATCACGTCTGATTTTCTACAGCGACGGCATCACCGAAGCGGAAAATGGCGATCAGGAGGAATTTGGACTTTGCCGTCTTGCCGAACATGCAATTCGTCCGGATGCGTCGGCTGTGACGATTGTCGATGACGTTCGCTCATTCGCAAATGGTTCGGGCGTGCGCGACGATGCAACTGTGGTATTTCTCGGCGTGAACTTCTGATCACCGCAAGCGAGCGCGGTGCTCTTTCAGAATGCAGCGGTCCATCACCACGAAGATTCCTGCCTTCCGCGCTTTTTCTGCCGCCCGCTCTTGAATCACTTCTTCCTGCATCCAGATCGCAGGCACTCTGAGCTGGATCGCCTGATCCACGACCCCTTCCACAAATTCCGGGCGCCGAAAAATATTTACGATGTCGATCTTTCCCGGCGCCTCCAGCAGCGACGCGTAAGCTTTCTCTCCAAGACATTCCTTGATTCGGGGATTCACGGGAATGATCCGGTATCCGTGGTTTTGCATATAGGCCGAGACGCCGTGGCTCGGGCGCATGGGATTACAACTCAGCCCGACTACAGCGATCGTCTTCGCTCGCTTGAGCAAGTCCGCGATGGGATCGGATTGTGGGGATGAAGCCAAGAATCCTTCGGGCTATTTCTTATTCGCTGCTTCCAATTTCTGCTTGTACATCTTCAGAGCGAGCTTGCGAATCATCTCCGAAACTTCTTTGTTGGCGGAAAGGTTCTTCAGGTCCACCGCGAGAAGATTTTTCATCAGGCCGAGACTCAGGTCGAGCGGCGTGCGCGGATTGGCCACCAGGTTGCGAATGACGATGTAGTTTTTCATAAAGCGCCGCTTCAGCGGGATCTGGCGCAACACGGCCTCCAGAACATTCTTCTGGCTCGCGATTTTCTCGACTTCGCCATCGGAGAGCTTTGGCGCCTCGAGCACCGCGAGCGCGACCACCTTGGTGCCGTCGCGGATGAGAAGCGAGCGTTCTTCCTTGTTGCCCTTCAATGCCAGCTGGATTCGGCCTTTCACGTCGAGGTGGCTGATCTTCTGGAGCGCATTCTCGCGTTTCGGTTCGGCTGGCTTCTTCGCCTGAGCAGCGGGTTTGGGAGTCGCCGGTGCCGCGGCAGTTGCCGTAGCTGCGGCGCTGGAATCCGTCGCCGGCGCCTCCGCCGTGTCGACCACCGGAAAATAATCGCTGCCGAGCAATTCAACGACCCCACCGATTGCCTGAAAAGGCTTTTCGCCCTCCGACGCAATATCCTGGGAATGGTCGTTCATGTATGCAGAAATGACCTCGTCATGCTCATCGTCAGAAGGCGGCGACGGCTTGATCTCATGTCCCGGCTCTGACTCCGTTAATTGCGCTTCCTCCGCCGAAGGAGCGGACTCTGAGCTGACGAGCACTGGTTGAGGAGCAGCCACACGGACCAACTCATCAGCCTCTTCTTTTTTCACGTAAGGATTCGCGCGGAGAGCCGCAACAACGCTGGGCATCGAGCGAACCCTTTCGCCCTTAAGAATTACATCCACCGTGTCGCGTAAGGCCGAACTGGCAAGCTTCAGGACCTGCGCCTCCGACACCGAAGGGTTCTCGAGCAATGCTGCGAGCAAACTTGGACGCAGGTTTTCGGCGGAGATGAAATAGTCCAACACTTCCGGCGCCGTCTGCGGATCGGCTGCTGCTGCCCGGGATGCCTTCTCGTCCCAACCGGCGAGCGTCATGCGGGCGGTGTCGCCAAATACTTTGTTGTGCTTTGCGAGATAGACCAGGATTTCAATGTTCTCCGCAGGCGGTACCTGCAGCGCCCCGCGCGCAGCAAACTGCATCATGTTGGAGGGCAACTTCGAAGCGCGGATTTGATCTATCATGCGCGGCATAAATTCATGCCTCAACGGCAGGTCGCTGATTCCCGCCCGAAAGGGTGTCGCCTGTGGCCAACAATTCCAGTTCGTTCACTGCCAGCGCGTAATCGCGTGTGATGCGATTCGGCTTACGCTCAAGAAATACGCCCCTCAAAGTGCGATAGTACCAAAGAGTTCCCTCGCGTCCACCGCTGAACCGTGACCAGACAGATTCTCCAATGGCCCGGTAATCGCTAATGATCGAGCGGAGATTGTTCAGCTTGTCAGCCGCTGACACCAGGCGCGTGTCGGAGGATTCCTTTTTCAGACGGCGGATGTAAGCCTCTTTGCGTTCGCGCCAGGGCGGCTTGGGAATGTCATACGCATCCGTGCAGCCATCGACGATTTCCGCGACCCGATTTCCGAAGCGCCGCCGAACCTCTTTCAGCATCGGCGCTCCGCCGCAGTCCTCCACCACATCGTGCAGCAACGCAGCGATGGCCATATCTTCATCGCCTCCGCCCTCAAGCACCAGAGACGCCACGCCCATCAAGTGCGCGATATAGGGAATGCTAGAAGCCTTGCGAGTCTGCCCGGCCTGCTTTTCCGCAGCGAATGCACAAGCGCGCTGAAAACGAGGACCCAGTTTTACCTCAGATCTCCTTCGTGATCCTTCCTGTCCTTTGGGTTTCACTACTTTTCCCCTCGCCGTGCCAGCAAGTATGCCCGAATAAACGGTT
>DATJOA010000099.1:0-8739 GCA_035507635.1 Candidatus Acidiferrales bacterium | reverse complement strand
TTCCCCCAAAGACCTAAGACCATTCCAGTCGGATGCGAAGGTTGAGTGGCAGATGGGGATGCCTTCGGCTGGCGACGAAGTTGACGCCATCGTTTTGTTCGGTGGCGACGGGACCGTTCACCGGCATCTTGGGCACTTGGTGAAGCTGGGGCTGCCGGTGCTCGTCGTCCCGGCAGGCAGCGGAAATGATTTTGCGCGCTCGCTGGGATTGGGCTCCGTGCGCGATTCAATAGCGGCGTGGCGGACGTTCTGCCAGGACGCGGTGGCGGCTCGCGCGATCGATCTGGGAACGATCTCCGATGCAGGTGCTACGCAACATTACTTCTGCTGCGTAGCGGGAGTCGGGCTGGATGCCGAAGTGGCGCGGCGCTCCAACAAACTCCCGCGGTGGTTGCGCGGACACGGCGGATACGCGCTCAGCCTGGCTCCAACGATCTTCAGCTTCGCGCCCTTTCCGATGAAGCTACTGGCGGCCAACGAGAACGGCGCCGGCGATTGGAGCGTCCGAAGCGATCAGCCGACCATGCTGGCGGCGTTCGCCAACGGTCCTCTTTATGGCGGAGGAATGAAGATTGCTCCTCGAGCGAAGATGGATGATGGGCTCCTCGATGTTTGTATTGTTGCTGGAGTCGATCCGTTCAAGCTCTTCTGCCTGTTCCCTACTGTGTATAGCGGGCGGCATCTGAAGATTCGCGAAGTGCAGTACTTCCAGTCCAGCGCAGTGCAGGTCGAAACGGAACATCCTCTGGATGTTTATGCTGATGGGGAATATGTGTGCCGCACGCCGGTTGAGATCTCGGTGCAGAGAGCTGCTTTGAAGGTCATTGCTCCGTAAAACTGGTTGATCCGATTTTTCAGGCCGCTTAGCGTTACGAAAGCAAACACAAGGTCCCTCCACTGCGCTTTCCGTTCCTTCGGAACGGCAAGCTCTGGTCGGGATGACAATCGTTTCGAGCCGCCCGGCGCGTTTGTCAATCTCCGCGCGGGTGCTACACTTTCCTCATGTCTGAAGGACGCTCGCGCACTTTGCTCTGGATTCTGGTTGGCGGAGGAGCGTTTTTCCTCTTCGTCCTCGCTGTTTTCACGCTGGTGTATCTGACGCTGCATGCGACCGGCACGGAAGCGGGTTCATCCGTGTTCGGCGGCGGTGGACGCATTGGAGTGGTCGATCTCGACGGAGTCATTCTCTCGCCGCAGCCTGTCGTCGACGAGCTGAAAAAGTTTGGCGATGACTCGTCGATCAAGGCGATCATTCTGCACGTGAATTCGCCGGGTGGAGGAGTAGCGGCCTCGGAGGAGATTTATCGCGAAGTGAAGCGGGTCCGCGAGGAAAAGAAAAAGAAGATCGTCGTCTCAATTGAGACTGTAGGCGCGAGCGGCGCGTTTTATGTTTCGGCGGGGGCCGACAAAATCTATGCCGACAACGGAAGCATCGTCGGGTCGATCGGCGTGATTGCGCAGTGGGTCAATTACGGCGACCTGCTGAAATGGGCGAAGCTGAAAGATGTCGTCATTAAGACGGGCGAATTCAAGGACACGGGGAATCCGGCGCGCGATTTGACTCCGGCCGAGCAGGCCTACATGCAGTCGCTGATCGATAACATGTTCGGCCAATTCATCAAGGCCGTTGCCGATGGGCGTGGGATGAAATACGACGACGTGAAGGCGATTGCCAACGGAAAGGTCTGGACCGGCGAAGAAGCGGCATCGATGAGGCTCATCGACAAGATTGGAGACTTTCAGACGGCAGTGGCCGATACGGCGAAGTCGGTGGGAATCAGCGGCGAGCCAACGCTGGTGCATCCGGAGACGGAGCGCCGGACCCTGCTGGACTTGCTGCTGGGCGACGTGTCGCCATATCTGCCGAGCCGGGAAAAGCTGATGGAGCAGCAGGTCGGTTTCTATTACCTTTGGAAATAGGCCGTTTCCTGGGATTCGAGGCCGGGTTCCTAAAGCATAACTTGCATCCAACCCCTGAAATTTGAGAAGGTTATGAGTGCTGCCATGGCTTACCGTGGCTGGGCGGGAGTACGTGCCGCAGAGTTTAGGGTTTCGAATTCTAAAAAGCTTGGGCTGAGAGGGGCGTCATGACCAAAGCCGATCTGATAGACGAAGTCTCGCGTTTGGCGGAACTTACGCGCAAAGACAGTGAAGTGATCGTGGAGACCATTTTTGATAGCGTGGTGCGGTCTCTGCGGGCGGGCGACAAAATCGAGATCCGCGGCTTTGGCAGCTTCCGGACGCGGCAACGCAAACCGCGCGTGGGACGGAATCCGAAAACCGGCGAGCGCGTCGAAGTGCCCGCGAAGAAGATTCCTTTCTTCAAGCCCAGCAAGGAGTTGAAGGATCTGGTGAACGAGACCACGCCGACCGCTGCTCCGGCAGCCGCGGCGCCACCAGCGGCACCGCCGAGCGCGTAGGTTAAAAATCTGAACTCGAACTGTAGAGACGTTGCTTGCAACGTCTCTTTTTCTTTTCAGGACGGCTTTGTGGCGGGTTCGTCTTTAGCGCAGGCAAGATTCCTCGCCCCCTGGTGAAAACGGAGGCTTCGGAATGACGCAGTAGCGCGAACGTTTGGCTACTTTTTCAGATAGAGATCAACCACTTTCAGCGCCAGGGCCTCCGGGCTGATGTCTGTTCGGTTGGCCAGGACGATTACCGTGAGCTGATCGTCGGGAAAGCGCTGGATGGTGGTGAGGAATCCGATCGTCTCGCCATCGTGATACATGCGGCGGTGGCCCATGTAGGGGTCGAGGAACCATCCGAAACCGTAGCGGACTGGCTTGCCTTCAGGCTGTGTCGCATTCGCTCCGGTCGGCTGCACAGGTGTGAGGGCGGGCTGCATTTCAGCCGCAGTCAGAAGAGTGTGCTCGCGGAGGGCTCGATCCCACTTGGCGAGATCGTCGATCGAAGTGTAGATACCGCCATCTCCCAGGACCGCCGACGTCGAACTCTGATCGGTCTCATGCCAGCCGTCTTTTTCCTTGGTGTGTCCATAAGCCCGGTGCGGGGCTTCGTTCTTGCCTTTTTCGTAGGCGAGCGTGTGGTCCATTTTGAGCGGGGCGAAGATACGGTCGTGGAGAAACTGGCCGAAGGGCTCGCCGGAAACTTTCTCGACGATCATCGCGAGCGTGGCATAGCCGGAGTTGCTGTACTCCCACTTCGAGCCGGGCGGAAACTTTCCTGACGACTGCTGTTCGAGCAGTTTGAGCACGCCGGCGTCATGAATCTGGGGAATCTTGTCGTCGGGCGTGTTCGGATACTGTTTCGTCAGGATGTCTTCGTAATCCGGCAGGCCGGACGTGTGGTTGAGCAGGTTGCGAATCGTAATGTGGCGGCCATAGGCAGGAAATTGAGGGAAGATATCGATGAGATGCTCGTCGTAGGTCAGTTTGCCGTCGCGCGCGAGCAGCATAATGCAGGTGGCCGTGAACTGCTTGGTGAACGAGGCGAGGCGAAAATCCGTTTCGGGCGTGATTGAGTGCAGCGTGCGGAGATCGGTGACGCCGTATCCGCGGCGAAAGATGATCTGCCCGTCGTGCACGACGAGAACGGCTGCGCCGGGGGCGTTGCTGGACTTGAGCGGCGCAAAGATGGAATCGATCTGGGCAGAGGAGACCTGGGCGGAGGCGCAGGGCACAAGAAACAAGACCGAGAACAGACAGCCGAGCAGTAGAACTCGATTCACGACCGAGGCCCGGCTTTGGTTCTCACCGCGAAACATATTCACCGATCCGAAGAAACGCCGATCCATGCTGCTCGGCCTCCAATTGTTTTAACTCGGCGACAAAATTGTCGACAGCCGCGGCTTCTACAGGTCCAAAGAGCGTCGCCGTCTGAACTTTTGTGTCATTGCGCTGATCTGATTCCAGGCTCGCCTCGACCAAGGCGTGGCCTGCGGAATCGTTGCAATAAAACCGAATACGAGCAGCGCCGCCAGCCCATTCGGGGCCAAAATTGCCGAACAATATCTCGCGAACATCGGACGAATTTCCAGGGAAACCAGCAATCTTGACGGCCGCCTCTCCCAGGCCCCCGAGGGGAACGTAGGCATTCACTGATCCGCCAAACGCTCCATTCCATGCAGAGACACGAATCTTGAAGATATCGGCGTCATTCCACAGCACTTGGATGTTGATTCCAGGCTTCATGCTCACAACGATCGCCTAAGAGCCGGAGCGAATTCCCACCACTCCCATCAGCCGCCCCGTCTTGCCTTTCTCGGCACGGTAGGAAAACAGCAGCTCAGGGTGGCAATTTGTGCAGAACGGCGATGCTTCAATGTTCTTCTTCGCCACTCCCGCCGCGAGCAACTGCTGGCGATTGGCTTCGACCAGATCGAGAAAAATTGTCTTCGGCAATTCGCTGTGGCCGGGAGCGCGGGCTGTTAGAAACAGTAGCGGATATTTCTCGCGCACCGGGTCAGAGTCCTTCACTTCTCGAAACAGGCTCGCGGCGTAGGCGAATTGCGATTCAAACTTCAGGCGGACCTCTTCGCCGACCGCGTAGCAGCATCCTTGAATGCCGGGGCCGATCGCCGCTTTGAGATCACGCGGGTTGGTCCCAAAGTGACGGTACATTTCTCCCACACCTTTTTCGACGATGCGTGCCAATGTGCCGCGCCATCCGGCGTGAAAGACGCCAACTGCTCGCTGCTTCGGATCGACCAGAATCACCGGGAGACAGTCGGCGGTTTGAATGGCAAGCAGGAGCCCGGGAGTGGATGTGATGAGGCCGTCGCCAGCCATTTGCTCTGCTGCTGGTTTATCGACGGTATGAATGCGGTCGGAATGAATCTGGCGCAGGGTGATCAGAGGCCAAAAGGTGTCGAGCTTCGCTCGACCGGACAGCCGGGGGCGGCCGTCCCCACATGCACCGAGAGCGTGAAGAAATGCCTGGCGATTCCGCTCAACCGTCGCGCGCGAGTCGTCTTTTGTGAATCCGAGATTCAGGTCGGCTTTGCCGTAGGCGCGGGAGAATCCGCCGCCGCGCGTGGAAAATCCGTGAACGAGCCACGGCAGCGCGCTCAGCTGGCTGGCGCGCAGAATCTGGAGTTTGGACGACTTGCCAGTTTTTTTGGGAAGAGCCCCGGTCACCACCGTCCTATGTTACAGGAAGGCTCTGCCGCAGATGAGTCTCGCTGCGCTCGCTCCTGCTCGCGGACGACCGAGGCGGCTGTCTCTGCGCCTGTTTGCCCACGAACCTTCGCGTCCGCTATAGTTTTATGCATGTTTGAGAACTTCAAGGCGACAGACCGCTGGACAAAAAAGCAGGTGCACTGCGTGTATCAGGCGCAAATCGTGGCGATTGCCACGCGTCACGCCGACGCGGTCGACTACAAATTTCTCGTCGGCGGACGCAGGGTCTGGGTGGCGCTTCCGCATCCGGCATGGGTGGAATATCACAAGCGCACGGGAAAGATGATTACCGATTCGCTGGGCGTCGAAATTGCCGGGCATTACCTGAAGTCGGCGCTCGAAGCGGGAGAAGGCCTTGGCAGCGAGATGTATTCGCTTACCGTGGAACAAACGCTGAAACATCTGGATGCGGCAATCGCTGAGATGGAAGCCACGCAACCGGCTTAGGATTGTTGAATTTGGATTTTTGGATGAAAGACTCTGCTGCGAGCCTTTGGCTTTTATTCACCAATCAACAATTCTTTTAGATCACCACCGCTTCTTTGTACTCCCCGAAAACGCGACGCATGGCGTCGGAGATTTCTCCGACCGTGGCATAGGCTTCAACTGCAGCGACAATGCTCGGCATCAGATTTGCGCCCGAGCGTGCGGCTTCTTCGACTGCGGCGAGCGCTGCTTTCCATGGACCTGAATTCCGTCTGCCGCGTAGAGCCCGCACACGTTCGATCTGTCTCGGCTCCAGCGCGGGATCAATGCGCTGGATTGGGATTGGGCGTTCCTGCTCCAGTTCAAAGCGGTTCACGCCGACAACGATCTGTTCCTGATGGTCGACCTTCTGCTGGTATTCGTAAGCGGCATTTTGAATTTCCTGCTGGACGAATCCTCGCTCGATCGCGCGCAGCATCCCGCCGAGCACTTCGATCTTGCCGAGATATTCCGCCGCCCGAGTCTCGATTTCATTGGTCAGAGATTCCACATAGTACGAACCCGCCAGAGGATCGATGCTCTGCGGCGCCCCTGATTCGTAAGCGATGATCTGCTGCGTTCGCAGAGCTATGCGTGCTGCCTGCTCCGTGGGCAGGGCCAGAGCTTCGTCATAGGAATTCGTATGCAGCGATTGCGTGCCGCCGAGAACCGCCGACAGCGCCTGAATCGCGGTGCGGACAATGTTGTTTTCGGGCTGCTGCGCCGTGAGCGTGGACCCCGCGGTCTGCGTGTGGAATCGAAGCATCCACGAGCGCGGACTTTTGGCCTTGAAATGTTCGCGCATGATGCGCGCCCACATGCGCCGCGCCGCGCGGAACTTGGCGACCTCCTCCAGAAAATTATTGTGCGCGTTGAAAAAGAATGACAGCCGCGGCGCGAATTTGTCGACGTCGAGTCCGGCCTTGATGGCCGCCTCGACATAGGCCATCCCATTCCCCAGCGTGAACGCGACTTCCTGCACAGCGGTCGACCCGGCCTCGCGCATGTGATAGCCAGAGATCGAAATCGTGTTCCAGTCGGGCAAATTGTCGTTCGCCCACCCGAACATATCCGTGATGACTCGCATCGCCTGCTGCGGCGGATAAATGTATGTGCCACGCGCGATGTATTCCTTGAGCACATCGTTTTGCACCGTGCCGGAGAGTTTGCGAATATCCGCGCCCTGCCGCCTCGCAACCGCGACGTACAGCGCAAGCAGGATGGAAGCCGTGGCGTTGATCGTCATCGAGGTAGAGATCTTCGTCAGATCGATGCCGTCGAACAGGCGATGCATGTCTTCGATCGAATCGATGGCAACGCCGACCTTGCCGACTTCTCCCATCGCAAGCGGATGATCGGAGTCCATGCCGATTTGCGTGGGAAGGTCGAACGCGACGGAAAGCCCGGTCGTGCCGTTGGCGAGCAGATATTTGTAGCGCTTGTTGGATTCCTCGGCATCGCCCATGCCGGCATACTGGCGCATGGTCCAGAGGCGGCCGCGGTACATCGTGGCCTGCACGCCGCGCGTGAAGGGATACTCCCCCGGGTATCCGACTTCGGATTCGTAATCTGTGCGTTTGAGGTCGGCGGGAGTGTAGAGAGGCTTGACTGGAATGTGCGAGGAGGTTTCGAGATCAGGAGCGATAGCGGACTTTGATTTTTCGCTCATCATTGCCAAAGTAGCGGCTGATTTTTTCAGACAACTGAATACATAGGTCCTTCGCGGCAAAAGACGCCGCTCAGGATGACAAATCCACTGCTGCGGGCGATGACAAACGTACGGTTGTGCGCAGAGTTATTGACGCTGGCTCTTTCTGTGCACTCTCCAGAACGAACTCAGTCCGAACCATGCAAACAAGACGGCGCAGGTAATCGCGATTTCCAGGCGGCCGGGTCCGATTTGCCCAGCGTGATACTTTCCGTACTCTTTCACGCTGGCGCCGGCGAAGCTCAGCGCCATCAGAAGAAAAATTACGCCCGTGACTTCGAGCCAGAGCATATGCATGACATGGCCGAATGATCTTGCGGTCGCGCGCGCGGCGCCCATCAGGGCGTTCAAGGTGCGGCTGCGTCCGGCTTGCTGGCCCGCAACGCGGGCGACGATCCCCGCTTTTCGCCAGGCGGAAACTTTGCTCACGCCTCGATTTTATCAGCCTGCGGGGCTAAAATAGCGGCGCTCTGCGTTGTAGCGAACCGATCCGGATCCTGGGGCATCTAAAAAGGAGAAAGCATTCCATGCAAACTTCCGCGCCCGATCTGTCTCAGCTCAAATCCCGCATGAAAGCGGCCTGGATGGCCGGCGATTTCGGAAAAATTGCACATTACTCCGCGCAAGAAGCGGCAAACTTTGTGGACCGTATCGGAATTCCGGCCGGCGCAAAGGTGCTCGATGTGGCCTGCGGGACGGGCAATACGACGGTTCCGGCGGCGAAGAAGGCAGCGTCGGTAACGGGCATCGATATCGCCAGCAACCTGCTGGAACAGGCGCGGAAGCGTGCCAACGCGGAAAAGCTGAAGATCGATTTCAAAGAAGGCGACGTGGAAGATTTGCCGTTTGCCGATTCCAGTTTCGATGTAGTGCTGACGATGTTCGGGGCGATGTTTGCTCCGCGTCCGGAAAAAGTTGCCGCCGAGTTGCTGCGCGTGTGCAAGCCGGGCGGCGTGATCGCCATGGCGAACTGGACGCCCGAGGGCTTTGTCGGCAAATCGTTTCAGGTGACGGCGAAACATGTGCCCCCTCCGCCAGTGCCGGCGCCGGTATTCTGGGGTCACGAAGAAACGGTGAAGCAGCGATTCGCGCTTGGTGCAAAACACGTGAACTGCACGCGGCAGCACGTGCACTTTTCCTACCCGTTTCCGCCGCGCGAGACGGTCGAATTCTTCCGCCAGTATTTCGGTCCGACACAAATGGCATTCGCGCGGCTCGACGAAGCGGGGCAGCGGGCCTTAGCGGAGCAACTCGAAAAGCTTTGGGCGGAGCACAATGCTGCTAAAGACGGAACGACGGCCGTTAAGGCCGAATATCTGGACGTGCGCGCGGTTCGCGCATAGTCTGGGAAAGTGATAACTTGGTTTTATACGAGGGGGCTCAGGTGGATCCACAACTCAAACAACTGATGAAAGAGCTCGGCGACGC